>CALVAF010000072.1 GCA_944325475.1 uncultured Helicobacter sp. | reverse complement strand
CACCTACAACAAGCCTTTTTAAATAAAGCTCGGGCGCAATTCTCAAATACCGCTCCACATTTAACGCATTATGAAAGGTCACAAAAGGCTTAGCATTCGCTCCACCCGGAATTGGGTGCATCATTGGCGTTTCCACTTCCAAAAACCCACTTTGCTCAAAAAACCTCCGCACATAAGAGATGATTTTAGAACGCAATACAAAAGTATCTCGCACTTCTTTATTCATAATCAAATCCAAATACCTCTGACGATAACGCAGCTCAATATCTACTAACCCATGGTATTTCTCAGGCAAGGGGCTAATGGCTTTGGTTAAAATCTGAAACTCCAAAGCATGCAGGCTTAATTCCCCTGTTTTAGTTACAAAAGGAAATCCCTTTGCTACAATAATATCGCCCACTTCAATGTATTTTTTGAAAACATCAAAGCCCTCGCCTAACTCATTTTTAGAAAGATAAATCTGCAAGATTCCACTATTATCCTCAATCTTAACAAAAGCCGCCTTACCCATAAGTCGGATAAATTTGATTCTACCAGCAATTTGCGCATTTTTACTTGTATCTTTCTTTTCCTCACTCTCTAAGGTTTTCAGCAATTTAAAAGCCTCCAAAAAAGCCTTACAATCCATCTCCTTTAACACACCATTACCATAAGGATTGATTCCAAGCTCCCTTAGAGAATTTGCCTTTTGGATTCTACCTTGAATATAAATATCATCTTCAAACAATTGCTTCTCCTTTAATTGCATAACTTACATATTTTGCAGAATTCTGTTCTTTTTGCTTAATCATTAGATTTTCTTGCAATTCCTACTCTTAGCGCTTCATTTCTTCGCTCACATTTTGGACTTCCCCTTGTGGCACATCAAGCCTAATAATCGCCTCTCCAGTATTAAACAATATTGGATATAAAAAACTATTTTGCGTGTGTTGTTGGATAAAATCTCTTGTGATTTGAATATTGGAAATCGTATAAAAAATAATTGAAAAAATCATAAAATTTTTCAAAACCCCAAAACAAAAACCCAAAATACGATTAATTGCACTTAGGGCGCCAATTCTCATAGCTTTTTGTAAAATCTCTGCAACCACCAAACTCGAAACCCACACAAGAATTAACAACACCAAAAAGCCAATAAGCGAAATAGCAGAAGGGTTTTCAAAAGCATAAATATTCTGACTTATCCAGCCTCCTGCCTCTGTAGCATAAACAGAAGCGATAAACACACCACCCACAACGCCAACTAATCCACAAATCTCGCGAATAAAGCCATTAACAACACCTTTAATCCCAATTAAAACAATCAGCAAACCAACAATCAAATCAAAATAACTCAAACTATCCAAAACAAAAAACCTTTAAAATGCAGAATAATTCCGATATTTTACACAAAACTAACCTAAAAAAAGATATGATAAAATAAAATTTTTTAAAATTTTACTCAAAAAGGAAACCAAATGGCAGCTAAAGAACATCACTTTGACCTCTCTGCAAAAGTCGATATTCAGGAGTTTAAAAACGCCCTAGAGCAAGCCAAAAAAGAAATTGCTAATCGCTTTGATTTTAAAGATGATAAGGCAAAAGATTTGGATTTTAATGAAAAAGAAAAAACCCTCACGATTCTCGCTACAAGCGAAAATAAAGCCAAAACAATTAAGGATATTTTAGATTCCAAACTCATCAAACGCAATCTTTCTTTAAGAGTCTTAAAAGAAACTTCCAAAGATAATGCAAGTGGTGGGAATCTCAAGATTACCTACAAACTCAATGATGCCCTTGATGACAAAAGCACAAAAGCTATTAATACAGAAATCAAGAATCAAAAATTCAAAGTCAGCACACAGATTCAAGGTAGCGAAATCCGTGTGAAATCCAAAGACATTGATGAGCTTCAAAAAGTCATCGCCCACCTTAAAAAAATGGAATTAGATATCGCCCTAAGCTTTGGAAACTTCACTTGATAGCACCTCTTTTATTCTCTAAAGCAAAGCTTACCCAAACAGAACCTGCTCAAGTAAAATCCGCCCAAATCCATTTTACCCAAATAAGTCTTGCTCAAATATTTCCCAAAACGCCCTACAAAATGTCCTTCCAAAAACCTACTCAGACGAATTTGCCCCCATCCAAATTCCCCCAAGCAGCACTTGGAATCCTCACTGCCTTTTTTTTAAGTGCTTTTATTTATTTAGAACATTTTTTTAGCGATTTAAATCCCCCTATTTTTTCTAGCATTTTTGCTATTCTTGGGCTTTTTATATTACTCTATCTCTCGCGTTTGGGTGCTTTTGTATGTGGGAGTTTCATTGGGATTTTATGGTTTTATTGGATTGCTCTTAGTTTTAGATTCTATGATTTAGCCTATCTTATGCCCCTTGTTTGGGTTTTTGTGGCATTAGTTTATGGAATCTTGCTGCTTTTTTTATGTTATTTTAAAAATCCACTTTATCGCATTACCACTTTGCTTTGTGTGAGTTTTATCCACCCTTTTGGTTTTAATTGGTTTATCCCTGAAACAATTTTAACCCCAAGCTATTTTTTCCCTTCAAAAAGCATTCTTGCCCTTTTGCTCATTTTGCTTGCCATTTTTAGCTTTTTAATCCAAAGACAATTCTACAAATTAAGCTTTTTAGGGCTTTTTTTAGGTCTATTTAGCATTGGGATTTTCAGTCAGACCCTCTATCCAACCCCAAAAGAATCTACACTTAAAATCAAAACCATTTCCACAAATATCCCCCAAAACTTGCGTTGGGATTTAACCAATTTAAACCAAATTATTCATCAAAATTTCCAACTCATCAAACAAGCCAAACAAGAAAAATATGATTTGATTATTTTACCAGAGACTGCCTTCCCACTTGCGTTAAACACACAGGAATCCTTGCTTAGAGAACTACAATATTTAAGTCAAGATTCAGCGATTTTAGTCGGTGCAATCCACCAAAAAAACAATTCCTACTACAATAGTGCCTATCTTTTTGACAAAGGTAAAATGCAAATTTTTGACAAAATTATTCTTGTCCCCTTTGGCGAAAAAATTCCCCTGCCTAGATTTTTAAGCAATTGGATTAACCAGTATTTTTTTAAAGGTAGCGCAGACTTTGCAAACCATGCCAATCAACCGCCAAATCACGCAATTATCCAAAATCATCCCTTCCAAATTGCAATTTGCTACGAAGCTACAAGGCAAGAATTTTATCACGATTCACCAGCTTTTCTCATTGCCATTAGCAATAATGCTTGGTTTAATCCAAGCATAGAACCAACCTTGCAAAAACTCCTTCTGCGGTATTTTTCACTCAACTATGGCACCACCATTTACCACTCCAGCAATGGCTCAAATGACTTTATCCTCTCTCCTTAAATCTCTTTTGCATATCTAATTTCTTACACCATGACCACAAATACCCTCCTTGAATACCAATCCCCTTAGGTGCTTTTAGTGCAGCTTCCCCCCCCCCAAGTCTCTCTTCAAGACTCTTAGTTTTTAATCCGCTCAAATACTCCTCCATTATCATCTTAATCTCCGCATTTGGGATTCTCATTTTTTAGCCCCCACCTCCAATCTGTCATCAATCATTTAGCCAAATACACAAATACTATAAAAGTAGTTTTTTAAAATTGGGTGCTTAAAAAGTGCGATGAAAAATGGAATTCATTTGTAAAAATACTTCGATTTAAAGTTTAAAATTAAGCCTAGATTTTTTCACAAAATAGCCCTTTTAAAAGGCTTTTAAAGCTATCACAAATTTATCACAAATTTATCACAGATTCATTAAATCCTTCCTCCCCAAAAAGTTAAAATTCGCTCTCTTTGCTTTTTGGTAGTTTTTCATTTTATCTAAAAAATCATTAGCTATCATCTTCCCATAAAACCACTCATATTTGCAAGGGCATATACCCTTCCCCTTTTTGTTCTTAGGCTTTATTCTTGCTTAAATTTTCGATTTTAAATCAAAGCAGTTCGATTTAAAATATATTTTTACATCAAACAAGCATTTTTTTATCCAATCCCAACAGCTCTACATAAAGGCAAACAATCCATGCAGCAACCTCTAACATTTCTTTAGTGCACACATTATGACTAAAAATATTATTAATATTCTGTAACCATCACACCAATTCCCAAAATTATTACCTTGATTGCATGACAATTTTAACTCATAGAGATTCTACAAACTCCCCATAGCCCCCAAAGCAAGATTTAGTTAGCCCAATATTTTCTTTCTCCAACCAACTCCTTAAAACATCTTTATGCAAGAATTACTACCGCCTAATAGAACAACCTTATATTTTTGAATTTTACTCCTTGGTATTATCTTTCACAATTTTTTTGCTGATAAATCTTCTTACTAGGCCACTCTAACGCGCTCAAAACCGCGCTTTTAGAATCATCTCCTACATACACACAGCCCGTATCAATTGCTGCAAAATTCTCTAAAATCATCGGTGCCAATCGCACATCATGCCCAAAAACATTAAAAACCCCATAATTTTTCTTTGATTCTTTCTCCCAATAATGCGATTTTAGCCTACTCCAAGTCATCATTTCTGATTTCTTTTCTTTTTCTTTGTAATAAGGCAGCCCAAAACCATGCGTCACAAAAAGCTTCTGCCCCCGCTCATCACAAAGTGGAATCTCTAAAAATCGTGGCAGCCCCAAAAACCACTCCAAATGTTCGTGAATCTTCTCAAATCCCCCATTTCTTTGGTAGCTCTCCATTGCCTCATAACCGCCATTATTAATCCAAACCTTATTATAACCCTTTGGAGGGATAGCATGATAATACTCTAACATCAACTCCTCGTGATTCCCAAGCACACAAAGGTAATGATGTTTTCTAACCAAATCCACAACCTCACAAGAGTTCGCCCCTCTATCAATCAAATCTCCAGTGAAAATAATCTGTGAATCCCACTTTTGTGGCAACTTTTCAATGAGCGCACACAAGGTATCCAAGCACCCATGCACATCACCAATAATATAAAAAGGCTTAGAGATATCCAAAACTAAACCCCAATCCAACGCAAAATAAAAAAGCTCAATGCTCCAAGCACAGCAGAAAAAGGCACCGTAATCAACCAAGCCGCTGCGATTTTATTCATCACAGAACGTTTCACAAGCTCCTCTTGATAGACCTTTTTAAGCTGTTTTTGTTCTTTTTTCTTAATCTCTGGAATCCCCTCCTCACGTTTTGTCTTCTTCCTCTCAATGCT
>CALVAF010000071.1 GCA_944325475.1 uncultured Helicobacter sp. | reverse complement strand
GGCAATATTAACACCCAATTCCCCAATATCTTTATCATAACCCTCTTGATTATGTTCTAACACAACAGAAGGGCAAAGAGTAACCAAAGGAAAAGAAAACTTAGAAGTTGTTTTAGAGCACACAAGACAAAAAGATTTTTGGTAAGCTTCCAAAGACATTGGATTAGAATCATCTATGCTAAAATTTTTATTATCAAGAATTTCCCCTAAAAGTAGCAAATGGGATTCCCCCCACTCATAACGATACCTTAAAATAACCCGAAATTGCCCCAAAACTTCTTTGATATAAGGAATCATCTCTTTTAATTCCTCCAAATCATAAGGCGCAAATAAAATGCTTTCTCTTACCTGCGCTTTAGCATGACTAAAATCTTTTGCCACCTTATCATACCCCAAATACCCAATAGGCAAAAACCAAGCTGCCTCCTTACTTTTTGTAGGCATAAACCTCTTCCCCACAACACACACATCATGACCCAAAACAGAGTTGATTCTACCTGCTACATTCCAATCAACAATACCATGCCCTATATAAACCACTTTAACATTTTTATGGTATTCATAAGCACCCGTCACACAAACAACCCTAGGAAAATCCAATAAAGGCAAAAATTCATAAGATAAATACAATAGGCATTGACTCCTTTGATCCAATCTCTGCAAAGCCCTTTGATAAGAACCTCTTTGTGTGCAAAACAAAAGAACTTTAGCCCCCTGCCTTTTTAATTCTTCCTCTAAAAATCCAAAATGTTTATCTTTGGCAAAATCTGATAAAATCAAGGCACATACAGAATTCCAACCCCTCTCTTTACACTCTTCTTTGAGTTTATCAATGGCTTTTCTTGCATATTCTTCCACCCCTTCTAACACATAAGGAATCTTTGCAGCTTCAAGCTTTTTTAGGATTTTTTGGAGATTCTCATTATACTTTGGAGAAAGCCTACTAAGCGCAATATAGACTATCCCATTTTCTGCTATGATTTCTTCTTTTAGCTCATCAAAACTCATTCCTTCTAAATTATCATCAATATACTTAGGGCATTCTCTTATTACATATTCCATACACCAGCCAAGCTGCTCCCCAGTAGTGCCTTTGGGATAAATATATTTTTTATTCATTAATTCCCATCTCCATAAATTTGATGAAAAATGGGTAAATGGGATTGGTAATAGCGCCAAATAAAGGCTGCAATCTTTTGACTAGAAGACCCATAACAATAAGCTTCATTTTTGCAATATTCCCAAATAAGCGACCGTCTAAAATCAAAAAATTTGTGGTTTTTTTGTAATTTTTTGACGACCTCTACCATTTCCTTTTGGTTAAAAATCTTAATGTGTAATTTTTCTTCAAAAAAATTATCTTGAATATTTTGTTTTAAATAAAAATCTTCTGATTGTAATTGCAACATTAATGCTGGCTTTTTAGTAATAATAGGATAGGTGTATAACATAGAGCTTCTAAACTCTATCATCGTAATACTTCTTTGCAATTCCTCCAATTCCAAATTCGCCTTGGTGTAATAAACAAAATTGGGATTATCTAGCCATGTCTCTACAAAAGCATTTTCTTGTGCTTGTAACTCCAAATGCCCATTATGGCTTTTATACACAACCCTAAAACCAGCCTCTAAAAGATTGCCAATGCTTTGTGCTAGAATTTTCAAAAATGGCTCTTTAGGCAAAGAGAGCAAAATTACAGAATCCCTTTTTAAATCCGTCTCATAATATTCTTCTAGGGCACAATCTAACCCCGGATAGCCCAATTCCAACAAATTTTGTTGGTAACCACCATGCTGATTATAAAACTCTTTCATACTCAAATAAGATTTTTTACAACTAAGCACTAACAGCCCCCCCCCCCCACCTACTAGATAGCATGCTTGCACACTTTGCAACATCAAGCTGGGTTGATGAGTGATAATAGGCATGATAATTGGGGATATAATAGGAGCTAAGTATCCTCATATATTTTACATTAGGCGCAAAGCAAAAATGTTCGCCTGTCCCCACAACAAAAGGAATGCTATCCAAATAACAGAGCATATCTTGGCACACTACAAATTCCTTCTGCAATCTCTCATATTCCAAAATATCTGGCAAAATAAATTTAATAACACAAAACCCAAATCCCAATAATTCTTCTTCGATTTTCCCAAAATGCTTTTGACTCCTATAATCATCTAGCAAAAAAGCAACGGTTTTATAAGGGTTAAATCGTGATTTTAAAAATCGATTTAAAGCTAAACCCGCCTCCCTTATTCCATCTTTATAATTTGTAAGCCCCTTTTTTAAAAGATTGCTTATTAAAGATTCTCCATAGCGATAAGAGGCGACAAGAATAGGGGTATCATTTGGTATATTCTTTATTTTTTCATCATCACAATAGGTAATTTTGACTTCTTTCTTTTCTACATTACCCAAAAATTCTAAAATCCAACCAACACTTTTTCCGCAATTTCCATTAGGATAAATATAATACTCCATTTCAAAAACCCTAGATAAAAAGTTTTCAAATTATATCATATCTAAAATCCTTAAAACCTCTAAAGCACAAAACTCATTACCCTCACTATTGCAATGAATCCAATTACTTTCAAAAAAAGTCTCTTTTGATTTTGCAATTTTTTCATTGAGGTCATACACAAAGCTTTCACAAGACAATTCTTTTTTTAAAGCGCTAATCAAAGTGGGTATTTTCTCTATAATCTGATTTTGGGAGGGGTCTGTTTGAGACAATCTTTCTTTTTCTTTTAGTCTCATTTCTTTTTCTTTATCGCTCCATTCCAACTTACAAGGCAATAAAGGTTGAATAAAAGCATAGAATTTGGCATTTTCTAAAGTAGCAATCTGCTGGAATTGCACCAAACGTGTATGAATCGCTTTGCAAATATCTTCAAGCCTAACCCTAGGATTAATTACCCCCCCCCCCCCCCCCCCTACAAACCCTTTTTAATCACCATATTTTTGTAACACCCCCCTACTTTTTTTTTTTTAT
>CALVAF010000070.1 GCA_944325475.1 uncultured Helicobacter sp. | reverse complement strand
CACCTTCGAGACTTATGACCGAATCGGGTTCGTCATGACGGAAGCATCCAGTCCGACTCTATGCAGTTACAGCACCTATTTTAGGCCTTTATACAGCCCTTATTGCCTTGCAAGTTAAAATGGAGCGATGAAGAAAAGGTGATGAGAGAACAAGAAAAAAGACTCTTTAATGAAATATTTCCATATTATAATACAATCACAGAGCAAACCCCGCAATTTTTAGCAGCGCTTAGAGAGAAAACTTTAGATTGCAATTTTTTGTTTGATTTGAATGAAGTGATTAAAGAGAATGATGAATCGCTTTTTACAAAATTTTGGATTCACTGCAATAAAAGAGGTAATGAGATAGTGGCTAGAGAGGTTTTTAAAGCGTTGCTGGGGAAAGCATGGTAGATTAATAGGGGATTTGGAATGTGTAGCATTTGTGGAGGGAATTATCCGCTAGAATTAGTGAGGAGGGCATCGCAAGTTATGGTGCATAGGGGTCCTGATTTTAGTGGGGAGTTTAGTGATGGGGCGGTGGCTTTGGCTCACAATCGCTTGAGTATTATTGATTTGGATAGTGAGGCAAATCAACCCTTTACTTCGCCCTTTTGTCCGCATTTTGTGCTGGTTTTTAATGGCGAGATTTATAATTATAAAGAAATTAGACAAGAGCTACAAAGGCATAAAATTCCCTTTTTTACACAGAGTGATACAGAGGTTTTGCTGCATGCTTATGCTTTTTGGGGAGAGAAATGCCTGCAAGAATTGAATGGCGATTTTGCCTTTTGTATTTTGGATAAACGCGATGATAGCCTCTTTTTGGCGCGTGATAGGCTAGGGAATAAGCCGCTCTTTTTTACTTTGCGTGAGGGGCGATTCTTTTTTGCTTCAGAAATTAAGGCAATTTTAGAGATTTTAGGGGTTGGGTTTGATTTAGAAGAGGTTTCTAAGTGGATTTTATTTAGCAATGGGAGTGAGAATAAAACGATTTACCAAGGGATTTTAAGCTTCCCCCCAGCGTCTTTTGGAAGGTTTTTTAAAGGGGATTTGAAAATCAAAAAATATTGGGAATGTGTGCCTTGTGTGAATCCTGATTTGAGGCAGAATGTGGCATTAGAGAGATTGGAAGAGATTTTAAGTGATGCTGTGAAAATGAGACTGCGCTCTAATGTGCCTGTGGCGCTTTCGGTCTCTGGTGGGATAGATAGCTCGATTTTAGCGCATTTAGCAAAGAGGGCTGGAGTGGAGTGCTATTATTTTGGGGCAAATTTTGAAAAATCAAATCAAGATGAAACACCCTATATGAAGCAGTTACAAAAGGATTTGGGGATTGGGATAGCCTATATCATGCCAAGCTTGGAGCATGTAAAAGAGGATTTTAGGGATTTGGTGCAAACTCAAGATGAGATTTTTCGGAGTTTTTCGATTTATCTGCAATATTTGCTTTTTAGGGAAATTGCCCCTTTTTGTAAGGTTGTTTTGGGCGGGCAGGGGGCTGATGAGCTTTTTGGTGGGTATTATCACCATGTGGGGCGGTATCTTTTTGCCAATGGCAAAGAGTTTGAAAACCGCATTAAAATCTATGGAAATGAGGCTTTGAGGGAGTATGGGTTTGGTTTGAAATGTTCTTTGGCTGATTCTTTAAAATTGCAGCTTTTTAGTGAGGATAATGAAGAAGGGATTAGAATTTTAAAAAAAAATGGCTTGCCTATTCCTTCTATGGAAAATCTTTTGGGGCGATTCTTATTGGATTTTAAGCAGGGTTTGTGGCTTGATACTTTTGCTTATAATCTCCCTAATCTCTTGCGTTATGAGGATAGGAATGCGATGCGTTTTGGCTTAGAAAATCGCACACCCTTTACGGATTATCGTTTGGTGGAATTTGCTTTTTCTTTAGATTCTTCGCTGAAATTTGCTAATGGGTATAGCAAGTATCTCTTAAGGCTTTTGCTAGAGAGGCTAGGGAGCAAGGAGCTTGCTTGGAGGGTGGATAAGGTTGGCTTTAGTGCGCCAGAGTTTGTTTTAGCCCAGAGTTTAGGGTATAATGCTAATTCGCTTTTTGGGATTCGTTTGGCGTTTTTTGAGGTATTAAAAGGACGTTTAAAAGGTGTTTAAGGGAGAGAGATGATTTGGATTGATGTGGCAACTCCAAAATATGCAATGTTTTTTGTAGGAATGATTAGGGAATTAGAAAAAAGAGGATTTGAGGTGCTTGTAACCACGCGTTATGCCCCAAATTACACGGAAGCAAAAGAGATTTTAGAGATTCATAAAATCCCGCATATTGTGCTTGGGGAGTATGGGGGGGCGACACTTTTAGAGAAGTTTGAAGCAAGAATCTTTAGACAAAAAGAGATTTTGGATTTGTTCCAAGCAAGAGGTGTCCCAAAAGTGCTTATTTGTGGGGCGGTGGTGGATAGCGTGCAGGTGGCGTATGGGATTGGGATTCCAGTGGTTAATATTTATGACACTCCTGCTTTTACCAAGCCAAAAGATAAGCAATGCCCTAAGGAATTAACAGCAGTCGCTAGGCTTACTCTGCCTTTTTCAAAAATCTTTTTTTATCCCTTTATTTTTCCTAAAGAGCTAATGTTGCGTTTTGCCCTTGATGAAAATCAGATTCAACCCTATCCTTTTATTGATGTGGCGTTGTGGATTAATGCGATTAAGAAAGATTCTAAAAATGACTTTAGAATCCGCTATGGGCTAGATACGACAAAGCCCACGATTCTAATCCGCGAAGAAGAGTATAAAGCCCATTATGTCAAAGAGAAAATCCCAACGATTTATGAAGTCATTCCATTGCTTAAAAAGCAAATGGACGCAAATTTAGTCATTATGCCCCGCTATGAAAAAGACAGGCTAAAAAAGGATTTTGGTGCCATTGCAACGATTTTAGAAGAGAAGCTCAAACCAGAAGAATTTTATCCTTTTATTGATTTGTTTATTGGTGGGGGTGGGACTATGAATCTAGAATCCGTTTGCTATGGGATTCCTACGATTTCTACACGTTCCATTTGGCTAGTGCATGACCAATATTTGATTAAAAATAAGCTGATGTTTTGGAGTCAAGATTGTAATGAGATTGTGCAGATTGCAAGGTCAATGCTAGGCAAACGCATTGATTCACAAAGCTATTTTGTGCAAGGGGAATGTAGCTTTGATTTGATGATTAATCGCATTACAAAGGAGATTTTATGTTAGGTGTGGCGCTTCTTGGCTGTGGGAGAATTGCAGTGCGTCATGCAGAACTTTTAAGTAAGGGCGAGATTAGTGGGGCTAGGCTTGTGTGCGTGTGTGATATAGAGGAAAGTCGCTCTAGGGAGTTTAGCAAGAAATACCAAGTGCCTTATTTTACGAATTTAGAATCCATGATGCAATCATGTGGAAGTCAAATTGATATT
>CALVAF010000069.1 GCA_944325475.1 uncultured Helicobacter sp. | reverse complement strand
TCAACATTGATAATCACCGTGTCATCAGCGGGTCTATCAAGTCGCATAATATCACCCACTTCCAAATCCAAAATCTCTCTTAGCGTGAGTTTAGTCTCACCTAGTATTGCAGCAACATTGACTTTTGCCCCGCCTAGAAGGGCTTGTAGCTCTTTGTTTCTTGATTTTTTAGAGCTGGTTTCACTGAGCATAATATCCCGACTAGCAAGGCGAGAAAGTACTGATTCTAGGGAAATAACAGGATAGCAGAGATTCATCATTCCACTGCTATGCCCGATGATAATCTCCATTACCACCATGATGACAATCTCATTTTGGGCGACGATTTGCACGACATTGGGGCTTGATTCTTTGACATCGACATTGGGGAAAATCTCTGTAACAGGTGCCCATGCCTCTTTGAGATTCTGCATCATTTGGCGTAAAATTGTATCAAGCAAATTTAACTCAATCTCGCTAAATTCCCGTGTGGATTCATAAGGGTCTCCTTTGCCACCTAGAAGTCTATCAATCATCGGAAAAACAATGCTTGGGTTAATTTCCAAAACGCCCGTTCCATCAAGGGGTTTCATCGAAAATACATTGAAGCTTGTGGGGCTTGGCAAACTCATCAAAAATTCTCCATAAGTCATTTGATCAACGCTGTAAAGCTGAATCTCGACGATGGAGCGCATGATAGCTGAAATTTGACTTGAAAGGGAACGTGCCATTTTATCATGAATCCCTCTAAAAGCCCTTAGCTGCTCCTTGCTAACGCGGTTTGGACGCTTGAAATCATAAAGGGTAATTTGCCTCTGATGGACTGCTGTGGGTTTTTCGAAACTTTCTGGCTCTGTGCCCTCATCATCAACTACTTCCAAAAGCGCATCAATTTCTTCTTGACTTAGTATATCAGCCATCTATCCCCCTTTCTTCAAGGTATGCTTTAATTTTGCGAATCACGGCTCTGTGAATCTGGGAGATTCTTGACTCGCTAATCTCTAAAATTTCTGAAATCTCTTTAAAGTTTAATTCCTCGTAATAATAAAGCTGTATGACAAGCTGTTCGTTTTGTGGTGATGATTCTAAAATACTTTGAATTATTTCAACTAATTCCTGCCTTTCAATTTTATTATAGGTTTTGTCCTCTTGTGAGATACTTAGCTCTTCGTCTAAAGGTAAGATTCCATAGATTTCGCTAGCATTTCTTGCTTCTTTGATTTTTTCGATATCTTCACCCAAAACTTCGCTAAGATATGCGTTATCTGGCTCTTCTTGGTGTTCGTTGTAATATTTGGCGATTTCTTTATCAATGCTTTTGCTAAGTGTTCGTATATGGCGACTCATGCAATCAAGATTTCTTAAATAATCTAGCATTGCCCCATAAATCCTTGATTTTGCATAACCCCAAAAGGAATCATTGAGGTTTTGATCGTATTTGCGTGCAAGCTTGATGAGTTCTTCTGTACCGATGGATACCAAATCTGCAAATTCCACACTTGCAGGTAATCTTTCTTTGAGTCTTGCTGCGAGTGCTTTAAGAGCTGGCAAATAGTCTAGTGCTAGATTATCTTGACTTTCCTTGATGATGGTTTGGTAGCCATTAGAAGTCTTTAGCATTGGTTTGTTCTTTCCTTGATTTACTTATTTTGTTAGTGTATTCTTCTTTTTCTTCTTCACGCATTGTTTTTTCCATTGTGCGTAAGAATCCGCGAATCTTATTGGCAATTTTCTCACGTTTATCAAATTCTTGAATGTATTCCTCTAGCGTTGCGTTATAAGAAATGCGTTTGCTATGGGTTTCTTGGTTATTGATAAAACATACAAAGAGTGAGACGCTAACTAAGGTAATCAAATAAAATCCTATGGTTGAAATCAGCGTCCAAGCCACAATCATTTCGGGTTCATCAAATTTTAAAAAGGATAATAAGAGACCGATAAAAAATCCATTTACAATCGCAAAACTTAAGAAATTATCCATTTTTAATGTCATTAATTTATCCTTAAATATCTAAAAATGTCCTAAGATTCTTTTGAGAAATTTCCCAAATCTTTTATCTTCTTGTACTAGCACATTCTGTTCCATTTTTGCCGCTAAAGTCCTTGCAATTTTTTCAATTTCCATTGAGGCGTTGCAATTTGGCTCCTCTTTGACGAAAATCGCGCGGTTTTTGGTGTAACGATTAATCAGTGGTGTTTTAGTAAGTTTGCCGAGGTATTCTAGATGGATATTGCTGATGTTGCTTCGTGCGATTTTTTGGATTTTGTCAAAAATCATTTCGGCTTCATCTTGATTCTTTGCCATATTAATTAGCATGAAGATTCTATCTTTGAAAGTTGCGGCAAGCTTGATAGTGGCGTAAGCATCTGTGATTGCAGCGGGGTCTGGGATTGTGAGGACGATTGAATCATCGCTGTTTTTTAAAAATGTTTGTGTGTATTCGCCAATCCCAGCTCCTGTGTCAATTACGATAAAATCTAAAGAATCAAAAAAGTTAGAATCTTCAATGAGTGTTTCAAACATAAATTCGCTTTTGTAGCGAAAAATATCGGTGCCAGAATCTCCGGGAATCAAATACAAATTCCGCTCAATTGGGATAATAATATCTTTAAGTTTGGCTTGATTTTTTAGCACATGTAAAAGGTTTTTCTCGCATCGCACTCCAAAGAGAATGTCTAAATTTGCCAATCCAATATCGGCATCAAAAATCCCAACTTTAAATCCTAGCTGCCAAAGTTTATAGGCAAGATTAGCGCTAAAAGTGGATTTTCCAACGCCGCCTTTTCCGCTTGTGATGGCGATAAATTTGGTCTTGACTTTTTTTGGGGAATCAAGGAGAAGTTCTAAATTAGCCGCTTGATTTTTCATATTCTAACTAATCCATCAAGTAAGCAATCAATCAAAAAATCGCTTGTAGCTACCATTAAATCATTTGGCACTTCTTGCCCGATTGAGAAGTAGCTTGTGGCTTTTTTGGTCTCATAAATGAGTGAAAAAATATTGCCATAGCTGTGGGTTTCATCAAGCTTGGTAAAAATCAATGTGTCAATTCCAAGTGTGGAGAAAGTGTGGTAAATATCTTTTAAATCCTCGTATTTTGTTGTGGCACTCATCACAAGGCTAACATCGATTTTAGTGTTAGGGTCGGCATTGACAAAGCTTTTAAGCGATTCAAGCTTGGCTCTGTCATGCTGGGAGCTTCCTACCGTATCAATGAGGATATAATCGCAATATTTTAAAGAATCAAGGGCATTGATAAATTCTTCCGTATCCACTACTGTATCAATGCTTAACTTCATTTTTTTGGCATAAAACATTAGCTGATCTACTGCCCCGATTCGGTAGGTGTCTAGGGTGATGATTCCCACTTTGTAGTTTTTATTGAGTATTCTTGAATAGCGGGCGGCAAGCTTGGCTAAAGTTGTGGTTTTCCCCACACCTGTGGGTCCCACAAGCATAATGATGTTTTTGACATTGCCACTTAGATTTTCCGTCCTTGCATACACCATTTTACGCAAAACTTCTCGGAAGTAGCGCTTGATTAGCACGGAATTTTCGCGCATTTTGATAGGCATTAATTCTAGGGTGAGTTGCATGATTTTTTCTAGATGTTCTTTTGCCATTCCACTGGCTTTAGCGATTCGGTAGATTTCTGCAAATTCATGGGGGATAATCAGTCCTTCTTTTTTAGGCCCTCTCTCTTCCCAAAACATATTTTGTATGAGTTTAATCTTATCATTGAGTTTGTCAATTTCGCTACGGATAATTCGCAAACTCGCTGAATCTTGCACTTCTTCTTGCTTTTTGTTTTTTTGGGTTTCTTTAGGTTTTTGTGTGTTTGTTTCTTTTTTGCTTGGGAGGGGAAATGATTCTTTAGCATAGGCAGATTTGGGGGGGATCTTGGCACTCACCCCTGCAATTTGGGAGATTTGACGTACTGCATCTGAGAGCTGTAAGGAAACCTCTTCGGGTAGATTTTGCAGACTTTGAGCGGTTCGTTTTCTCTCTAACTCTTTTTGTGCGATGAGTTCTAGTCGCTCGGCGATATTGTTGCTTTTGGTGGGAAGTGGTGGTTCTTTTTTGGCTTTAATTTGTTTTAAATCCTCTTCGCTAATGGCAACAGAGATTTCATAATTGCCATCGGCAAGTTTTTTTTGTGAAATAATAGAAAACTCATTGCCCAGCTCTTTTTTGGCTTCTGCTAAGGCAAGGGCGGAGGTTTCAGCGCTATAAGTAAAGAGTTTCATCAAAATCCTTTAAGGGGGATAGTTACACTTTGTCGCTTTGCCCATTCTCTATGTGGAATACACAAATGTTTAAGACAAATGGTCTTGTTTTTAAAGCCCAAAATATCAAGGTCTAAAGTCCTTGGGGCATTTTTAAATTCCCTTTTTCTTTGGCGTCCAAAGATTCGCTCCAAATAGGCACAAAAACTAAAAAAATCGGTATAACAAAGTCTTGTTTTCACCCAAACTACGCCATTGTAAAAATCAGCCTGCTTGGTGTATCCAAAAGCAGGATTTTTTAAAAAAGGCGAATAAGAAATTATAACATTTTTCTTTTGCAACCTTAAAAAAA
>CALVAF010000068.1 GCA_944325475.1 uncultured Helicobacter sp. | reverse complement strand
TAATTATAAAATAGCAAATAATATTTCTTTCATAAATCTTTATCCTTGATAGAAAGATAGTATTAAATTATGCTCCCCTAGATATTATGCAAAAATTACTTAATGCAATCTAAAATGGCAAGGCAAAGTGTTTTTTTGTCTTTTAAAATCACAATTTATAGTCGTTTTTTTAAGTTTGTTATTTAAAAAAAAATAATAAAATTACTTAAGAGAAAAAATGAGAAGGGGCATAAAGAATTTTATTGTTTTTTGTGTTGTTTTGCATGGAATAGTTATGCAGAGGGTTTAAAATTTTTGGTTACTTTTTGTTGAATTTAGAGATAAATAAAGTTTGCATTTTATTTTAGTTTGGCTTGATTTTTGGAAGGTGTGTGGTATAATGAGAATACTTTTTATTTTTAACAAGAAAAGGAATATAAAATGATAAAGAAAATTTTGGTTAGTATGTTTGCTTTTGGAATGGTTTCTAGTGTTTTGGTGGCACAGGATAAAAACAAGCTTTATGATCCAAAGTCTGAAGAGAATCATCTTGTGATTAAAATGGAAGTTTTTGGGCAAAATGGTAATACACAAGCAGGTGAGATTGTCGCAGTAGAAACGAAGTATGGCGTGGCGTTTTATCCAGATTTGAAGGGTATTGAGAGCGGGTTTCATGGATTCCATGTGCATGAAAATCCAGATTGTGGAGCGACAGAAAAGGGCTTAGGAATGAAAGCAGGCGGGCATTGGGATCCGCAAGGAACAAAGGCGCATTCTTATCCTTGGTTTGATAATGGGCATCAAGGGGATTTGCCGATGTTGTATGCAGATTCTAAGCAAGAGGTAAAAATACCTGTTTTAGCACCCAAAATCAAAACTTTAAAAGAGTTAAAAAATCATTCTTTGATGATTCATGTGGGTGGGGATAATTACCACGATCACCCGCAAGTTTTGGGTGGTGGTGGCGCTAGAATGGTGTGTGGGGTGATAAAATAACGCCACTCAAACAAGGATAAAATCCTTGTTTGATTTTCTTATTCTTACTTTTTATCTTTATGTTTTGTTATAATTTTGCCTTAGCGTGTGTTTTTATCTTTTTTTGACTATAATGATTTAAAAATTTTTTTAAAAGAGAGAAGTTATGAAAATAGCCCTCATTAGTGATTCTTTGCTACTAGATAGAACCTTAGAAATGTATTTAAAAGAATATTTGACAAGCTATAAATTTTGTGATTTTGTGGTTGCCACCCAACCAGTGGATTCACAAAAACCGGTTTTTTTGATTGGGGAATATGAGAATGCAAATCTCAATAAGCCCTTTACTAAAGAGGTTTTGTTAGACAAATTACGGGCATTTTATGGGCAGATTCAAAGGCGGGAGGAAAGTAAGGAAGAGGAAGAAATCAAGCAAGCTAATGTTGCAAGTGTGAATTGGGAGCAAATGCTAAGTGATTTGGAATTCCAAAACCAAGAAAAAAAAGATGATTCTTTACGTGAGAAGATTCGAGAAGTTTTGGAGCGGTATGCTAGGGAGATTGAGGGCATTATTTTGGAGCATTTAAAGGAGAGCTATGCAAACCAATAATCCAAAGCAAATTAATCGTATAAAAAAGCCGACTTTACGTATTATTGGTGGAATCTTTAAAGGCAGAAATTTGCAAATGGCGCCTTTAGAGGTTACACGTTCTTCTAAGGCGATTTTAAAAGAATCGCTTTTTAACACATTAAGCAATGATGTGGTGGGGGCGAATTTTGTGGAGTTTTTTGCAGGGAGTGGTAGCATTGGGATTGAAGCATTAAGTAGAGGGGCAAAAAGGGTGGTGTTTTTTGAGCAAAATAGAGAATCCTATCAAGCCCTAGACAATAATGTCAAGAAGATTTGTAAAGATTGTGATTGTGAGATTATCTTTGGTGATACTTTTGTAAATTACAAAGAGTCTTTGAGAGAACTTAAGGGCTTTAGCATTGGTTATTTTGACCCACCTTTTGATGTGCGTGAGGGAATGGAGGGGATTTATCAGCAGTGTTTTAAGGTGATTAAAAGCCTTGATTCTAGGGTTTTTGGGATTATGGTGCTAGAACATATTTCAAGCCTTAGGATTCCGCAGAATCTAGGGGATTTTGAATGTGTTAAAACGCGAAAATTTGGCAAAAGTGCTTTGAGTTATTTTGTGATAAAGGAGTGAGAATGCAGTATTATGGAAAAAATTATAAAAGTCTTGCAAAAGCAAAGTATAAAGAGGATTTGGCAGAGATTTTGGAGAATGAGGAGTGGATTTGTGTGGATATTCGAATGCCTGAAGATTACAGAAGGGGGCATTTAAAAGGCGCTAGAAACATTACCACACAAGAGGAGCTACAAGGGATTTTAGAACAAAATAAAAAGATTTTGATTAATTGCTATTTGGGGCATTCGGCATCCTTGCTTGGAAGTGATTTGGTAGAGGCGGGATATACCAATATTTATTTTTTAGATGAGGCGATTGTAGATTGTCTTTGAGTGAGGAATTACCAGAGGATTCCTTGGAAGCAGAGAGTTAGCAAGTATCCCCCAAAGATTAAAATTATAAAGAGTACAAAGGCTAAACCAAAGGCTTTTCCACCGAGCTTGAAGAATTTTTTAAAGTCAATTTGAAGCCCTAGGGCTGCCATTGCAAAGACAATACAGAGTGCGCAGAGGAATTGCCCTATTTCAATGAGATCTTGGACGCTTAGAGTGCTTAAAATAAGCGTGTTTTTGTGGGCGTTTAAAAGGGTATTTAGCACAATCACACCTAGAAATAAAAAAGCAAAATAGGGAATGTCGATTTTTTTGCTCATTTTTTGGGGGGTGCTTTGAGCTGCATTTTTTTTTGCGATAAAATAAGCAACAATCAGCAAAAAAGGCACGAGCAAAATCACGCGCATCATTTTGATGATCACTGCAAGATTGGCAGCGCTTTGCGTGAAGGCACCATTAGTCATTTCTTTTGCCATTTCAGCAGCCCCAGCGACATTGGCAACTTCATGTAAGGTTGCCCCCATAAAAAGCCCCATTCCATTGCTATCTAAGGTGGGAATGATTCCTGTGCTAAAGGCAATGGGATATAAAAACATCGCAATCAAACCAAAAATCACCACGCTTCCCACTGCGACCACGCCTTTAAAAGAATCAGATTTGAGGCTTGATTCTAAAGCTAAAACCGCAGCAGCACCGCAAATTGCACTCCCAGCTCCCACAAGCATAGAGGTTTCTTTGTCAAGTTTGAAAATCTTTATCCCCGCAAAAATAGCAATTAAAAAAATCACAATAATCACGATAAAAGCAGCTAGAAATCCATAAAATCCGATGTTATAAAGCTCGCTAAAAGTGATATTAAATCCATAAAGTATAATTCCCAAACGCAAGAGTTTTTTAGCGCTAAATTGCACACCTGTTTGTAAAATGTGTTGGAATCTAAAAAACCAAGGTGAGAGGAGGGCACCAATTAGAATTGCAAAGGCAGTAGCTGCTAAATGTGTGGAATCATGGATAGATTTGATGCTAGAGAGATAAAAACTAAGAGTGACAATTAAGCCAACTAGTAAAAGTCCTTTGGAGGCAGCAGCAATGAAGTTTAAAAAATGCTTGATTCTTAGCATGAATTCTCCTCTTTGTAAAATTGCGTGGGATTATAGCATTAAAGAATTCATAATAAAAATAGATGATTTTTATTGAAAAGATAAAAAATATTAATTTAGTTTTATTGGAAATTATGGAATACTTTTGTGGAATCAAAGTTTTTTTAGTCTCTTGTTTGACTAAAACTAAGGATGGAGAGTGAAAATTAGAGATTTGGAGATTTTTTTAGATTTACTCCGCACCAAAAGCCCGACACTAACGGCACAAAATTTTAAAATCACGCAACCTAATGTGTCGGTGCTTGTTAAAAATATCGAAAAAATGGTCGGAATCCCACTTTTTGAAAGACTTGGCAAAAAGTTTGTCCCAACAACAAAGGCTTTATATCTTGGTGGCTTGTGGATTGAGGTAGTGCAGGGGTATTATTCTAGCTTAGAGACATTAGGCGAAGAGGGTGTGCTAATAGGAGAGATGAATCTTGTCGCCACACACACAATAGGCGAGTATTTTTTACCTCAAATCCTCTTTGATTTTGTAAAAGAGCATCCAAAGGTTAAGATAAACTCTAAAATCTACAACACTAAAGAATGTTTGAATTTGCTGAAAAATGGCAGTGTGGATTTGGCTTTAGTTGAAGGTGAGATTGGGCTAGAATATGCACAGAGTGAGGGGCTGGTGCGAGAAACTTTGTGTAAGGATCATTTGATGGTGGCGTGCAATGATTTTATTTTGGCTTCAAAGCCGCACTATATTGATGAGTTGCTGGATAAAAAGTGGATTTTTAGGGAATATGGTTCGGGTTTGCGAGATAGCTTTTTAAAGGCGCTTGGGAATCTCAAAAAAGAGATTCCGATTTTTTTAGAGCTTGATAGGACGATTGCGATTAAGGATTTGGTAATCCATAAAGGAGCTATTTCTGTATTTTCTGAAGTGTCGATACGACAAGAGCTAAAGAAAGGAATCTTGTTTCCTATTGAAGTTATTAATTTAAATTTAGAGCGGTATTTTTATAGCTTAAAACGAAAAAGTCAGCCTTTAAATTCGATTGTAATGCGTTTTGAAGAGTTTATTAATAGGGGGTTACAAAGCAGAGATTGAGGCTGGAAGTAGGGCAAAAAGCAGAATTAAAGAAATAAAATTTAAAAAGTCAAAGCTTAGAATGAAGGGATTTTAAGCAGATAAGATTCAAGAAATAAAGCCAAGATTAAAGTGATTTGACGCAAGATTTGAATCTCTCACCTCTTTCTTTGTAGGAGCTAAATTGGTCTAAACTTGCAGCAGCTGGGGAGAGCATGGCGATACTTTCTTTTTTATGGTGTTTATGAATTTCTCCCACAGCGACTTCTAGGGTGTGGCAAAGGTGGCAGGGGAGCGAATATTTTTTGGATAAAGTGGCAATTTTTTGGGCGTTAGAGCCTATGGCATAAAGGGTGATTTGGCAGTTTGCCATAAGAGTGAAAAGTGGCGTCAAATCCATCCCCTTATCATCGCCCCCTAAAATTAAATGAATCACTTTATCTTGGTAACATTTAATGGCTTCTGCAGTGGCATCAAGATTGGTGCCTTTGCTATCATCAACCCATAGGCGGTTGTAGCTATCAAAAAACTCTTCAATCTTATGGGTTCCGATTTTAAAGGTATTGAGTAAGTTATAATCAGCCTCCCCATAGAGAATCTGCGTGACACTTAGGGCAAGGAGTGAATCAAGCAAAAAAGGTTCTTTGAAAGTAATTTTGCTAGAATCTAAGAAAAATTGTGTGGCTAGAGAGCGGGAGTTGGAATAAAAAAAAAGCTTGGCTAGGGTGTTTTGACAAAAAGGGTGGGATTGCAGGGATTGTGGAAGAATAGCGATTTCTTTGTCTTTCATAGCTAAAATTGGTTTGAGTTTATCAGCGATGTAGGATTCATAATCCCCATGCCAGTTAATATGATCTTGCGTGATAGGTAAAAGTAGGTATAAATTGGGCTTTGCAATTTGGGTGTAATGAAGAGTAAAGGAGCTCGTCTCCAAAATCCAAAGTGGGGCATTGGGGTTGAGATTGGCTAATGGAGTTCCTATATTTCCACCACTAATAGCACCTTTATTTTCAAGTAAGTGGGTTAGCATTTGGGTGGTAGTGGTTTTGCCATTAGTCCCGCTAATCCAAATGCTAAAGGGCATTTTTGGGGCAAAAAAATCATATTCACTTATGGGATTGGTGGTCTTTATCATCGGATTTTGTGGTGGGATTCCGGGGGTGGTGATGATTTTTGTTTGTGGATTTTGCTTTAAGATTTCTTGGAGTTTGCTTGGAAGTGCGCTTGAGGGAAGGAGCGTGTTACCCTTAGAATCACTTGATTCTTGTGTAAAACTATCATCAAAGATATAGCAAGGGCTAAATCTCTCTGCAATGGCTTGGTTGGTCTTGCCATATCCTAGTAAAACTAGCATTATTTTCCTTTAGCGAAGTTTAAGGGTTAAGAGTGCGATGAGGTTACTCATTAATGCCACAATCCAGAATCGCACGATAATTTTGCTTTCACTCAAGCCTTTTTCTTCAAAATGATGGTGCAAGGGTGCCATTAAAAAGAGCTTTTTGCCCCTTGTTTTGTAACTCCCAATCTGTAAAAGCACAGATAAAGCTTCAATCACAAAAATAAATCCTATCACAAAAAGCAAAATTTCATTTTTGGAAATAATCGCCATATAGGCGATGAAACCACCCAAAGCCAAGCTTCCGCTATCGCCCATAAAAACTTGTGCGGGGTGACAGTTATACCACAAAAAGCCAATGAGTGCGCCAATGAGCGCTGCAGAGAGAATCACAACTTCTCCGCTGTCTTGAATCTTAGGATACAAAAGATAGTTGCTTAAGCCTGAATGCCCTGCCACATAGACAAAAACCCCCAAAGAAACCAAAGAGTAAATAGAGGGAATTGCTACCAAGCCATCTAAGCCATCGGTAAGATTAACGGCATTGCTAGTGGCAATAAACACAAGAACCCAAAATAGCAAAGTTAGCATTCCCCAATTCCAAAGGGGATTTTTAAAAAAGGGTAGGTAAAAGTGGCTGTCCATTCCATAAAAATAAAGCCCAAAAGCGATGATAAGTCCGCTTAAGCTTTGCAGTAAGAGCTTAGTGCGTGCGCTCATGCCGGCATTTTTGCGTTGCATAACTTTGGAAAAATCATCATAGATTCCAATACTAGAAAATAAAATAAGGCTTAAAATCCCAAAAATTACAAAGGAATTATTGAGTTTTGCGCAAAGAAGAGCAGCAATGAGAGTGGAAAAAACAAAGATGATTCCCCCCATTGTTGGAATATTGACTTTTTGTTTGTGATTTTTGGGAGCAAATTGCGAGATAGGCTGGTTTGCCTTTTTGCCTCTAGCCCACAAAATATAATAGGGCATGAAAAAAATTGTAAGCAAAAATGCTATAAAAAAGGCGATAGCGGCACGAAATGTGATATATTGAAACAGGTTGATATTGAAAAATTCATAAAAATAATACAACATAAAACAAACTTCAGCAAAAAATTATGAAAAAATTGGGTAGTATTCTACCCAAATAATTTTAAAAAAATGGAATAAAAATGAAAACAATTTTGGTCATTACAGATGGAATTGGTTATAGTAAGCAAGAAAAATTTAATGCGTTTTTGGAGGCAAAAAAGCCCAATTATGAGCGGTTATTTCAAGAAGTGCCTTATGGAATGATTAAGACTTATGGGCTTTCTGTTGGGCTTCCAGAGGGGCAAATGGGAAACTCTGAAGTGGGGCATATGTGTATAGGAAGTGGGAGAATCTTGTATCAAGATTTGGTTAAAATCAATCGCGCTATTGGAGAAGGCAGGCTTTTAAGCAATCCTGCTTTGGAGGTTTTGGAGGGTTGTAAGCGGATTTGTCTTGTGGGGCTAATGAGTGATGGCGGGGTGCATTCGCATTTGGAGCATATTTTGGCATTAGCCCAAGGGCTGGAGGGGAGAGCAGAGGTTTTACTGCATTTAATCACCGATGGACGCGATGTTTTACCTCAAAGCGCTTTGGGGTTTTTAGAAGAAGTGGAGCGTAGAATCCAAAATAAAAACATTAAAATCGCCTCTGTGAGCGGACGATTTTATGCTATGGATAGGGATAATCGTTGGGAGCGCGTGGAGGAAGCATATAATGTCATCGCCTGTGGGGAGAATCTGCAGACAATCACGCCTAAAGAATATATCCAAGAGCATTATAAAAAAGGAGTTTTTGATGAGTTTATCAGCCCTGCAAGCTTTGATTTTAGTGGGATTAGAGAGGGTGATGGGCTAGTGTTTGTGAATTTTAGGAGTGATAGGGCAAGAGAGATTGTCAGTGCGTTAGGGAATGAGGATTTTAGCGGATTTGAGCGTAAGAAATGGACTAAGATTCCACTTGTGACAATGACTCCTTATGATAAGAATTTTAATTTTCCCATTTTATTCCCTAAAGAAGCTATTCCAAACACCCTAGCTGAAGTGATTTCAAAGCATAATTTAAGGCAGTTTCATACTGCAGAGACAGAGAAATACGCTCATGTTACTTTCTTTTTTAATGGCGGGATGGAGGAGCCTTACCCCAATGAAACACGTATCTTGGTGCCTTCGCCAAAGGTTAAGACCTATGACCAAAAGCCTGAGATGAGTGCTAGGGAGGTTGGCGATATGGTGCTAAAAGCTATGGAGGAGGATTATGATTTTATCGTGGTGAATTTTGCTAATGGTGATATGGTTGGGCATACGGGTGTTTTTGAAGCAGCAGTGAAGGCGGTGGAAGCGGTGGATAGGGAGATTGGCAGAATTTATGAGAGAGCTAAACAAAAGAATTATGCCTTTGTGATGACGAGTGATCATGGGAATTGCGAGGAAATGCGAAATGATAAAGGCGAGGTTTTGACTAACCATACCTTAGGTGAGGTGTGGTGTTTCGTGGCTGCAGATGGAGTAAAAGAGGTGCAAAATGGCGGATTAAATAATATTGCACCCAGTGTTTTGAAGCTTATGGGGCTAGAGATTCCAAAGGAAATGGATAAGGCGTTGTTTTAGGTTTGGTGAGATTTGTAGAAAAATTGAAGGCAAGATAAATCTGGGGTATGGGATTTTAAGATTTTTTGTCTAAAAAGAATATGATAGGATACAAAATAAAGTATTGTAAGTAAAATGCTATTTGGTAGGGTCTAGCTTCTACTGATTAAAAATCCATTAATGCTTAAAGATACGATGAGATTTACTAAAAAGGTCATCATCGTATTAAAGTCTTACAATCTTGCAATGTGGCTTGATGGGGTAGAAGAGAGCAGCAAGGTGCTGCCATTTCAAGTAGTTGCACCAATCAAAACCAAAGAAAGCTAAAATCCAAAAAAGCTTTGGTTGATAAGGGTTATTATCCCAGCTACAAAATGCAAAACCATTCTAAGTATTATCAATTTTTTAAACTTAAGGCTTTAGGTGGAAAACTCAAAAATAGTTAAACCAAAAGTGTAAGCAAGGTGTGGATAAGCAAGATAGGGATAAATATTTCTTTTGGGGCTTCTTTTAACGAGAGTTTTGGATTCTTTTTTGGTAATAGGATTGAGATTTAGAGAAGGTGTTAGCAAGAGATTGATAAAGCACATTTGTTAAATTTGCTTACAAAATATCCCCTCATATGCCATTGCTTATGATAAAAATTATCTTTTTAGTTAAGGGTGGTTTTTTAAGGTTTCTTGCAATATAAGAAGCCATGGGCTTCATTAAATGCGCTTGAAAAAGCCAAGTAAAAAGTTGCCAAAACAAAGGCATAAAAATTTCTTGATTCTAGGGGGTAGTTTCCCAAAAGAGCGCCCCCCAATCATACCCAAGATTTCATAAAAGCACCTTCTTTCGACTAAAATTTAGTATTATTAGACAATAGAAGTATGGCTAGAAGCCACAGAGGGTGGTTGGTATAGGTAGAATATTAAGGTTTATCGCAGAATGTAAGCTTATAGAATGCAAATCTGCTAAGTCAAGTAACCACTTACTAGTAACGCATTAGAAAAAGTAGGCAGACTGACAACAGCATGGCGTGTCATTTTGTTTTGTAGCCTCTTTATAGATAGCTAAACAATATGCAATGCAAAATCACTAGCAGACAATACCTCACCGATGATTTGTGCAGATTCTATGCCCTCATTTCTTAGCTCATTTAGTAGCCTTTGAGTTTGGTTATGTGGGGTGGCAAAGACTAATCCACCAGAGGTTTGCGAATCAAAAAGTAAAATCTCTAGCCCCAAATAAAGCGAATCTTGAGGCAGGGTGAAGTGGCAGTGAGGGGTAATTGCTTTTTG
>CALVAF010000067.1 GCA_944325475.1 uncultured Helicobacter sp. | reverse complement strand
ACATGTGATTCTAACGGGTGCAATGCGTCATGCAAAGGGAATGAGCGCTGATGGTCGTAAAAATGTCTATAATGCCATCAGTGTTGCAGGTAAAAAAGAAGAAAAAAAAAAAGGAGTGATGATTGTGATGAATGACAAAATCCATGCTGCAAGGGAAGTAACCAAAACCCACACACTCAATGTAGAAGCTTTTAAATCCCCAAATAGCGGAGAAATTGGCTATATTATCGATGGCAAGGCTTTTTTTGATTCTGTTGTCATCAAACCACACACGACACAAACACCCTTTAGCATAGACAGCCTAGAATCACTACCCAAAGTCGATATTCTCTATACCTATTCTAATGATGGCTCCAAAGTCGCTGCAGAGGCGTTCTTAAACGCAGGCTCTCAAGGGCTAATCATTGCTGGAAGTGGTGCTGGAAGTATCCATAAGAATCAAAAAAACTATCTTATTGGACTACTAAAAGATAAAAAAATCGTGGTTGTCAAAAGCTCTCGAGTAGGCTCTGGAATCGTGCCATTAAGCGCTGAAGAAATCGCACAAGGATTCATTTCTGCAAACAATCTCCACCCTCAAAAAGCAAGGGTATTGCTAATGCTAGCCCTCACCAAAACAAACAATTCTAAAAAAATTGCAGAATATTTTGAACGATTCTAGCCTACCGCTTCATCAAATCCATTAAGCTCACTCTAGGATTTTTACCCTCCATAACAAGAGCAACTTCCTTAGCAATAGGCGCATAAATTCCATTTTTTTGCGCTAAAGCACAAATTTCTTTGGAAGTCTCCACGCCCTCTGCCACTTCTCCTAATTCTTCTAAAATCTCCCTTAACTCTCTATTTTGTGCTAATCCAAGCCCCACTCGAAAATTCCTTGAAAGCATGGAATTTGCCGTCAAAAACAAATCCCCCGCTCCAGATAATCCCAAAAATGTCTCTCCTTTTGCCCCAAAGAACATTCAAAATCGCGTCATCTCCACAAGTCCCCTTGCCACCAAAGACGCCCTAGCATTATTGCCAAGCCCCATTCCCTCGCAGATTCCACTAGCAATGGCAATCACATTTTTATATGCCCCGCCAATCTCACCCCCCATAATGTCATCATCAGCATAAGGCTTAATAAAACTAGGGAACAAATCTAGCCACTCTTGTGCGTCTTGAATACTTTGAGAATGCACATTTAACGCACAAGGTAGGGATTGTGCGACTTCTTTAGCAAAGCTCGGACCTGCTAGGAAACTTAGCTTTGCCTTAGGATAAAATTTCAAAAAAATCTCACTCACAAAAAGTCCATTTGCCACACCTTTGGAAGCGACTAGAATCTTGGATTCTTGAGGCAAAGGAAAGTCTTTTAACCATGATTGCAAGGCAAAGCTACAAATTGCTACAACAAAAAAATCACTATTCTGTGCCTCTTCTTGGGTGATTTGAGAATCACAATTAAGATTCCTCCTTGAAACAATAAAAGAATCATTTTTCTCCCCAAAAACAAAATGCAATGCCCTCCCCCAAGCACCACCACCAAATACACTGATTCTAGCCATTTTTATCCTTAAAATTACAAATTCTCAAAGTGCAATTTTAATAAAATTATATTAAAATCCCAAATTTATTATTTTGTTACACAAAGGGTTTTTATGCCTTTAACAAACCTTAGAGAACGTCTTAACAACCTCAATCTCTCGCCGACTTTTGGGCTAGTTACCAAGGTGGAGCAAGGGTTTTTGTCAGCTAATGGACTTTCACCCAGACTTGGCGATATTGTCCGAATCATCAGCGAAAACACAAGCGCTATGGGAATGGTAACAACCCTAGAGAGCGGCAGTTTTAAAATCACGCCCTTTTCTTTTGTGGAAGGCACAAAAGTCGGCGATAAAGTCTATCTGAACACAAAAGGCTTACAAATCCCTGTAGGCTTGGAGCTACTAGGCAGGGTGATAAACCCGCTAGGTGAACCTATCGATGGCAAAGGGGAGCTAAAAGCTAAAGGGACAATGCCTATTATTAGACAACCCATTGCAGCAATGAAACGTGGAATGATTAATGAAGTCTTTAGCGTGGGGCTTAAAAGCATCGATGGACTTTTGACTTGTGGCAAAGGGCAAAAGCTAGGGATATTCGCAGGAAGTGGGGTTGGAAAATCCACGCTAATGGGAATGATTATAAGAGGCGCACAGGCAAAAATCAAAGTCATTGCCCTCATTGGTGAGAGGGGCAGAGAGGTGCCAGAATTTGTCGAGAAGAATCTTGGTGGGGATTTGACAAACACGGTTTTGATTGTCGCCACAAGCGATGATTCCCCACTTATGCGAAAATATGGTGCGTTTGCAGCAATGAGTGTGGCAGAATACTTCAAAGCTAAAGGCGAAGATGTGCTTTTTATGATGGATTCTGTGACACGCTTTGCAATGGCACAACGAGAGATTGGGTTAGCCCTAGGCGAACCCCCCACAAGCAAGGGCTATCCGCCATCTATCTTGACACTTCTGCCGCAGCTTATGGAACGTGCTGGGAAAGAAGAAGGGAAAGGCTCAATTACAGCGTATTTTACCGTGCTAGTAGAGGGCGATGACATGAGCGATCCTATTGCAGATCAAAGTCGGAGTATTTTAGATGGGCATATTGTGCTAGATAGAGGTTTGACGGACTTTGGAATCTACCCACCTATTAATGTCCTAAACTCCGCTTCAAGGCTTATGGGAGATGTCGCACAAAAAGAGCATATTTTAGCTGCAAGGAAATTCCGCCGCCTGTATTCTATACTTAAAGAAAATGAAGTGCTAATTCGCATTGGTGCTTATCAAACTGGAAGCGATAAAGAAATCGATGAAGCTATCGCTAAAAAGGCAGATATGGAAGATTACCTCAAGCAAAATTACGATGAAGTATGGGATTATGAAAAAAGCATAAAAAAGCTCATTGAACTTATGCAATAAAGTTACATTAATAAAATAAATTTCAAAAATTACTTAGATATAATTTTGATTTTTTTAAGTTATTTATCGTATAATGCTAAGGATAAAAATTATTATTTAAGGAGAAAAAAATGGCTGGTTATATCGAACTAACTGAGCAAAATTTTGATGAGACTATTAAAGATGGCATTGTCATGGTAGATTTTTGGGCTCCATGGTGTGGTCCTTGCAGAATGGTTGCACCTGTGATTGATAAATTAGCACAAGAATATGCCGGCAAAGCAAAAATCTGCAAAGTCAATACCGATGAGCAGCAGGAATTAGCAGGGAAATTTGGAATCCGCTCTATCCCTACAATCCTTTTTTACAAAAATGGACAAAAGGTTGATGAAATGATTGGTGCTGCAACTGAAGCAGCTTTCAAAGACAAGCTTGATAAATTAATCTAAACGCAAAATCTAGGAGAATCTCGTAAAGATAATGAAGAAATGTTGTCCGGGATTCCCCATTGCTTTTATCGTCGTTTTTGTGGTGGGTGCCTTTTTGTATTATTATTATTCTTTTAGTGCAGTTGCTGAAGTGGATTTCAAAAAAACTTCATTTTATGCCACACATCATCAAAAAATATCTTTGTTTGAACCCAAAGAAAAAGAATACAAAATGTGCTTTTTTAGCTCTTATATCCCTCAATGGCAGAGATTCTTGGAGACAGAAAGCCAAAAAACGAAAACGACTTTATTAGCTTTAGACTTGTATCAACAGGGCGAAAGTGAAGTTAGTAATGTCATCAACCTTAAAATTTCTAGCGAAGTGATGTTAAGCCTCATACATAAATTCGATATTAAGACGATTCCACAATGCTTCATTATCACCCAAGACAAGGAAAATCTAATACTTTATAGATATTTAAAAAGTAATGGAATCTATAAATTATTAAATTTTAAACAAAATCAAGGAGAATAATGTTATGTTAGAGTTAGCAATTATTGGCGGAGGACCTGCTGGGCTTAGTGCTGGATTATACGCTACTAGAGGCGGATTAAAAGAAGTTGTTATGTTTGAAAAAGGAATGCCCGGAGGACAAATTACTTCAAGTAGCGAAATGGAAAATTATCCCGGAGTTGCCGAGGTTAAGAGTGGATTTGACTTTATGACGCCATGGCAAGAACAATGCTTTCGCTTCGGCTTAAAACACGAAATGAAAGAAGTTTTACGTGTCAAAAAAGTAGGCGAACATTTTAGCATTGTTTTTAGCGATGGTAGCGAGGAACAAGCTAAAGCTGTTATCATCGCTACAGGAGGTAGTCCAAAACGTTCTGGTGTCAAAGGTGAAGATACTTTTTGGGGCAAAGGTGTAAGTTCATGTGCAACTTGTGATGGATTCTTTTATAAAAACAAAGAAGTTGCGGTTTTAGGAGGTGGAGACACTGCAGTAGAAGAGTCAATCTATCTTGCTAAAATTTGCTCTAAAGTCACGCTAATCCACAGACGTGATGCTTTTAGAGCTTCACCCATTACCCTAGAGAGGGCAAAAAATGAGTCTAAAATCGAATTTCTAACGCCTTATGGAATCGATGAAATTTGCGGTGATGATTCTGGAGTGACAGGGCTAAAACTCAAAAACCTCCAAGATAATACCACCAAAGAAATCAAAATTGATGGAATCTTTGTTTTAATTGGTCATAATGTCAATAACTCCGTACTCATGCAAGAAGATGGCACGCCATTATGCGAGCTTGATGAATATGGGCAAGCCATTGTGAATCTCAAAATGGAAACCAACATTCCGGGATTATTTATTGCTGGAGATTTACGAAAAGATGCACCAAAACAAGTTGTTTGTGCTGCTGGTGATGGTGCTACAGCCGCTCTTGGAGCCATCAAATACATCGAACACCACAAATAAGGAGTATCTATGCTAAAAATCGGAGTTTTTGGGGCAAGCGGACGCATTGGGAAACTGATTGTCGAGCTAACTAAAAATAGCGATACTATCAAACTAGAAAGCGTATATGCACGCAAAGAGCTAGACTTTTCTATTGAGCCTGGGACACTCATCACAAGTGATTTAAAAATCTTTTTAGAAAGTTGCGAAGTAGTGATTGACTTCACCACCCCGCAAGGAACTGAGCAATTATTAGAAGTAGCACTCAAGCATCCACGCCCTATTGTCATAGGCACAACAGGCTTAGAATCACACCATGAGAATCTCATCAAAGAAGCCGCAAAAAAAATGCCAATCCTCTATGCTAGCAATATGTCTTTAGGCGTTGCAATGCTAAACAAAGCCATTAAACTAGTTGCTGTCACACTAAGAGATTTTGACATTGAGATTGTCGAAACCCACC
>CALVAF010000066.1 GCA_944325475.1 uncultured Helicobacter sp. | reverse complement strand
AAGGAAGCTTTAAAAGAAAAAGAATGCTTTACTTATCAATTAGGGGAAGCTTTTATTAGAGCTAATACTCTTAAGAGTAAAAATAACATAAATAACAATACTAATAATATTAGTGGGGGGGGGGGGGCAGAATATTATCAAAACCACAATACCTCTCTACCCTACAATCTATTCTCTACAAACCCATTGCTTACTTCAAGTTTGCAAAAGAGGTGCGTGAGTTGAATAAGAGGTTGAAGAGGGAATTGGCACTCAAAAAGGAGGGATACTAAATGAAAAACCTAATTTTAGATTTAGATGGCACACTTACTTTTGATAAAGAAGGAAAAGATTATATTGATAAAAAACTAAATACGAAAGTTATAGAAAAACTGAAAGAATATAAAAAAGGCTTGTTTGGGTGATTTTGTAAATATGGAATCAAGAGTGGATTTCTATTGTGTGGCAGATAGAAATAAATAAATTCCATAGAGATAATAAAGAAAATTGACTCCAAAGAGCATAAAAAAAGCATAGCGGTAGAAAATAGCAAGAATCGTCAAAGCATTGCAAAAGATAAAAAAATAAAGACTAGGCTGCAGGGTAATTGTGCGTGTTTCAATGCTAACCCACCACAAAAGCAGTGAATCAAGTAAGCCCCCAAGCCCAATAAAATGCGTTAAAAGAACCAAAGGATAATAAAGGCTAAAGAGTGGAGTGAGAAGAAGTGAGCTAAGAGAGAGTGGCGAGAAAGGTGGGAAAAAATAATACACCACCACGCCCATAAGAAAAAAAGTTGAAGCATTAAGCATAAAGCCATAAAGAAACTTTTGCCAAAAGCCGTGGGGAATTTTAAAGTATTGGAAAAACAAAAAAATATACAAAACCCCAAGACAGGAGAAATAAAAGCCCACTGAAAAGGCAAGTGAGGGAAAAAAGGCAAGAAGAATTGCGATGCTCCAAGCAAAGGATTCAAGTCTCAAAATATCCAAGCCCCTAAAAAGTAGGAAAAATGCGAGACAAGACATTGCTAAAGCCCTAAGGTATGAGGGGGATTGCGTGAGCAAAAAATAATAAACAATAAGTAAGCACAAGACAATCAAACCCAAGTCAAAATAGCGGTTGCGGTAGGGGAAGTATCGGCTATGCAGGGGTGCATAAATAAAGCCCAGAATCAAAAATCCCATAGCGCTCAAAATCCCTGTGTGGTAGCCAGAAATGGCAAAAATATGGGCGATTCCATAGCTTTGGGCGAGTTCCCTCCACTCTAGCGGCAGTGGGTCAGATAAGAAAAGTGCCAGATAATATTCACCCATCAAAAGCGTGTCATGTTGCCCCAAAATAAAATCTCTAATGGGCTTCCTAAAATCCTCGCCTTGCAGTAAAGAAAGCTGAAAACTGGGAGCGTAAAAGCCATTTAAAAAATCCCAAAAGCTGATCTTTTCAAAAATCAAGCATAAAGAAACTTTTTGGTTTTTAAGATTCTTTAAATCTTCCCAAGAAGTCGTGTAAAAGATTCCAAAATCACTTTGGAGTTTCAAGACAAAATAGCTTTTCTGTCCTCTTGTTTTTGTGTATTGTAGTAGCACTCTAGCCTCAATCTGTGGGGTTTTTTGTGATTTTAGGGTGTGGAATTGGTAGTATTTGAATCCTAAAGTGCAACCTAGCACCCCAAGCAAAAAAAGAAAGAATATAAATCGTTCTTTGTGATTTGTAAAGAGTGGTGGGCAGAGATTTTTCATCTGCCCATTCTCAATTGATGAAGAAAGCTTAAAATTTCCAAATTAACACATCAATTTTGGAGTTTTCCAAAACATCTATGGCAAAAAAGCTGACTTTTCCGCTTGTGGGGAGGGCGATTAGTGAGGCGTTTTTGCTTTCTGCTACATTTAAAAGTCGTGTATAAGAGAGAATTCCGCCATCTAGCACCATTTCATTTTTGCTTTCAGAGAAGTTTTTGAGGAATTTTTTAGCTAATTCTTTGGTTTTATTTTCTGAAGTTTGGTTGAATCTTGTGATTTGCTCATCATCAGCCCCATAATGTCCCAGACGGATTTCAAAGGGGCGGCTAATCATATGGTAAAAAATAAGATGGGCTGTGGGGAAGATTTTTTTGGTGATTTTAGCAATCTTACTAGAGGCTTTGCTAAAGTCAGTGGGTGAGAAAATATTGACATAATCGGGCAAATTTTCGTTTTTTGCCACAAGCACTGGGATTGGCGATTTTTTGATAATCCGTTTGGTAACAGAGCCAAGCAAAATATCTGTTAAATGCTGCGTCTCGCCTGTAGCCCCCACGCACAATAAGCGACATTCTCGCTTTTTTGAGTGTTCGTTGATTTCTTTATGAATCGTCCCCACATAACAAAACTGTTGCATTTCTACTTCGGGATTTGGGAAGTGGTTTGCAAGGAATTTTGCTAAGGCTTCCTTACCAGCTTTTTTGTCTTTTTTGGGGTTGTGAAAGATAGAGTATTCCACCACATGCACGATGTCTAAGGTGTATTGGAGTTTTTTGGCGAGATAAATGGCTTTGGTAAGCGCCATGAGGCTTTTTTTGGAAAAATCCGTTGCAACTGTGATTCTGTTTTTCATTTTGTCCCCTTTTTGTTTAGAATGTAATCATTATACTCGCCTAACTTTAAAGCAAGGAAAAAAGATTGAAATTTGCATTTCTTTGTGGGTTTGTCTGGGGAAAACTTTGTGAAAAATAGGGGAGATTCTAAAAAAGTTTGAAAAATTGAAATTAATTCACAGACAAGATTGCAAAAAAAGAAAGGGATTTCAAAAAATGGAATCCCAAAAAGATAAATTAAAAAGGGGGTGTTGAAGTGATTTTAAACGATAGTGGCAATTTAAGAAAGGCAAAGGGTGAAAAAGTCGGGGTTAAAAATCCCCGATAAATCCGCCACCTAGAACTTCATTGTCTGCATACAAAACCAAAGCCTGTCCGCTTGCCACGCCATAGGTGGGTTCTTTGAGATGAGCGGTGATAATGTCTTGATTCCCTGCACTTTCTAAAGTGATTTGTGCAGGAATCTTATGGCTTTTGTAGCGGATTTTCACCTCGCAATCTAGGGTTTTTTTGTCTCTAAACCATTCTTTGGGTAGCGAGAGATTGAGGGCTTGGACTTTGTGGGTGGCTAGCTCCTCCTTGCTGCCTGCTATAATGGTGTTGTTTTGGGGATTGATCTTTAGCACATAATGGGGTGTGAGTGCGCCCTTTATGCTAAATCCCTTGCGTTTGCCAATGGTGTATTGCATATAGCCTTTGTGGGTGCCAATTTTATTGCCTTTAGAATCAAGCACATCGCCTTTTTGTTCGGTTTTGTGGTGCTTTTTTAAAACATCAATATAGGACTTTTCCACAAAGCAAATTTCTTGGGAATCTTTATAGGTCTCTAAAGTCCCAAGCCAAGGGAGTTCTTTTAGGGCTATGGGTTTGATTTCTTCTTTTTTCTTATCGCCTAGTGGGAAGATGATTTTACTAATCCATTCGGGTTTTAACCCAAAGAGAAAATAACTTTGGTCCTTGTGGTTATCAAAGGCTTGAGCGATTCTGCCATTTTTAATCTGCGCATAATGCCCTGTGGCGACAAACTCGCAACCTAGCTCTTTAGCAAGTTTAAAAGCGATATGGAATTTCACATTAGGATTGCACATCGCACAAGGATTAGGGGTTAATCCCTTTTTGTAAGAATCGACAAAATAATCATAAACGCTTTTTTTAAAAAGCTCTCGCTCATCGATGATTTGGTAGGGGATTTGCAGAAACTCTGCGCATTTTTGGATATTTTTGGTGTAGTAGTTGTGTTTTTCTTCTTTGTCATGGAGTTTGAGATAGATTCCATAGACGCTATAGCCTTGCTTTTGGAGCAAATACGCACAATAGCTAGAATCAACGCCACCACTCATTAACAACAAAACTTTTTTCATGGGTGTTTCCTTAAATATTTATTTTAAAAAAGACTCTTTAATTTGGGGAGTGAAATTGTAACTAAAAAGGCTTAAATTAAGCCTTTATGAAAGATTGTTTGGGGTTTTTGAGATGACAAAACGATTATTTTCTAAAGTAATGGGAAATTGCTCTTTAGTTTTTAAGTCAATCAAAAAGCACTCCTCGCTATTTTCAAGCTCATATCGCTCTTTTGGGTAGAGAGAAAGCCGCCTTTGCACCTCTTCTAAATCCTCACACAAAGCACTAAAGCCAAACATCACAAGTTTGTAAGCAAATTCTTCCATTATAAAATCTTTATAAAGCCTTGATTCTTGCTACACCGCTATTGATGGCAGCTTGTGCTATGGCGTTGGACACAAAGTCTTTGAGCCGCCAATCAAAGGGCGATGGGATAATGTATTCTTTGCCAAATTCAAATTTGCGTTTGTGGATTCTCTCTAGCTCTGCTTTCAAATCCTGTGGAATCACCTCTTGTGCAAGTTGTGCAAGAGCCTTTGCTGCAGCGAGTTTCATTTCTTCATTGATAGCCTTTGCACGGGCTTTTAGCGCACCTTTAAAAATATAGGGGAATCCTAAAACATTATTAATTTGATTGGGATAATCACTTCTGCCTGTGGCAATAATCGCATCGGGACGCACCTTTTTGACAAGCTCTGGGCTAATTTCTGGAATCGGATTGCTCATCACAAAAATCATTGGATTTTCATTCATTCCTTCAATATCTTTTGCCTCTAAAATATCGCCCCTTGATAGCCCAAGCAAGACATCAGCACCATCTAGGGCTTCTTTGTAGCTATCAATTTGCCTATTGATGATAAAGTCTTTTTTAAAACCATTGAGTGAATCTTTGCGGTGCGTGGTAAGCGCACCTTTGCTATCAAACATAATAATTTCTTTCACACCAAGTTTTTTTGCGATTTTCGCACACGCAATCGCCGCACCGCCCGCACCTAAAACGACTACTTTTAAATCTTGAATTTTTTTGTTAGTGATTTTTGCGCCATTGATGATTCCAGCAGCTGAAATAATTGCTGTGCCATGTTGATCATCGTGCATAATGGGAATGTCAAGAATCTCTTTTAAACGACTTTCGATATAAAAGCATTCTGGTGCCTTGATATCTTCTAGGTTGATTCCACCAAAAGTTGGGGCGATTGCTTTGACAATCTCGATAAATCTATCTGGATTAGTCTCATCAATCTCAATATCAAAGGCATTGATTCCAGCAAATTTCTTAAACAAAACCGCCTTACCCTCCATAACTGGCTTCCCAGCTAAAGCCCCAATGTCTCCTAGCCCCAAAACTGCCGTGCCATTGGAGATGACTGCGACAAGATTGCCTTTTGATGTGTATTCATAAGCGTCATTTGGATTTTTTTGAATCTCTTTGCAAGGCACTGCAACGCCCGGAGAATAGGCAAGGGATAAATCATGCTCGTTTTCAACTCGTGTTCTTGGGATTACTTCAAGTTTTCCGCCTTGGTGATAGGGGAGTGAATCAGGATAGGTTTGTTTTAAATTTTCCATAATTAAACCTTAAGGGGTAAAATAAAAATGCAATTTAAGCAAAAAAGAGATAAAACAGAATTGAATTTTCATTAAAACAAACTTAAATTATAGAATTTTTATTTGGGTGGGGTTGCTGTTTTTGTTTGAGATTTTTTTGAGTTTATTTTTGGCGTTTGATTTTGGGGGAGGAGGCTTTGCCTTCAATGCTGTATTTGGTTTCTTTAGCGCCTCTTTGGAATGTGAAATCTCCTTTAAGATCTTTAGTGTTTAGATTTGTAACAATCTTTTGGGATTGGATTTTAAAGCGATTGGATTGGAGCTGGATTCGGCTTTGGAGAATCTCATTTTGCAAAATGGTGTTATAAATATAGCCACTAAAGCTTTCTTTAGCGAGGTTTTGTTGGGTTTTGGCTTGGAGTTCTTGGAGTAGTGGAGTGGGTTGGAATGCAAGGCTGTGAATGTCAAAATTGATATTATTGATGTGATGGATGAAATCATTATTGAGGCTGAAATTCCCTATCCCACTGAAATAGTGAGGGATTTGGTCAAAAAGCGTGTAGATTTGAGTAGCGGGGATTTGCTGGATTCTAAGCATGAAGTTTTTGGGGGTTAGTCTTAGGGAAAAGGGATTTTGGTTTTGATTGTAGTGCAGTGTGCCTTGCAGCTCAAAAGAATCTTTGGTGTGTGTGCCTTGAGAAGTTAGTGAGCCTTGTAGGGCGGTTTTGTTGCGATAAGAGAGATTTTGGAGTTTGGAGACTTCAAAGGTGGTTGGGAGGCTGAAATCAAAGGGTTTTATCCTGAAATTGCCATTTTGGGCTTGGAGTTTTAGGAGATTAGATTGCAAGGAATAGTTTAAGATTCCGCTGCCATTAGCAAGTTCCATTCGTGAATCAAAGGCAAATTGGTTAGAGGGGAATCCAATTTGTGTTTTTTCTTCTAAAAGTGGGCTGTTGATAAAAAGATTCTTGCTACTTAGTGTGATAACTCCAGAAATCCCTTGTGAAAAGTCCCGCAAATCCATAGCAAGATTCACATCGCCTTCAAAATAGGGATGGTTATTTAAAAGCACAAAAAGGGATTGGGCTTTGAGGTTTTGTGAAGCGATTTTTAGGGTTTTGGGCTTGAGATTTTGCAAATTTAAGTTGTAATTTAGTGATGAGTTTGAAAGCTGTATTTCCCCATCTAAAAGCATATTTTTAAAATCCCCCTTAGCCACGCCCTTTGCCCCAAAAGCCCCATTGAGTGGGATTTTAAAAAAGGGCGAAAGGGGCAAGAGGCTTGTGAGATTAATTTGAAAGTTGGTGTTGGTAGCTAGAGAGCGGATATTTGTCGTGCCATTAATGAGGGCATCACCAATAGTGGAGTAGATTTTTAAGTCGTGTGTGAGGGCATTTTGGTATAGTGAGGCGTCTAGCTTACCCATAAAGATTGTGCGTGGAATGGTGAGGTTAAATTCTGACAAAAAGAGATTCTGTTCTAGCTC
>CALVAF010000065.1 GCA_944325475.1 uncultured Helicobacter sp. | reverse complement strand
TAAGTTTCGTCCCAATTATGCACCCCAAAGCATTAATATGTTAGTAGGGCTTGTGCGGGGGGGGGGGGCGATTTGCCTATTAAAGTAGCAGATATTGGTGCTGGGACTGGGAATTTAAGTATCATGCTTTTAGAGAGAGGTTGTGAGGTGGTTTCAGTAGAGCCTAATGATGCCATGCGTGAGATTGGTATAGAAAGAACAAAAGGCAAAAAAATAGAGTGGGTTAGGGCTACTGGGATTGATTCAACTTTAAAAAGTGGTGAATTTGATTGGGTGACTTTTGGGAGTAGTTTTAATGTTATGGATAGGACAGAAGCGCTCAAAGAATCCTATCGCTTACTTAAGCCCCAAAGCTATTTTTCATGTATGTGGAATCATAGGGATTTGAATGATCCTATTCAAAAAATTGCTGAAGAGAGTATTATAGAGCTTGTGCCAAACTACACACGCGGAGTGAGGCGAGAGGACCAACGACCAATTATTGAAGCCCATAGAGAGCTTTTTGATAAGATTATTTATCTTGAAGAGGATTTTTATTTTCATCAAAGTCTTGAAAACTACATTAATGCGTGGCGGAGTGTGAAGAATCCTTATTGGGATTTAGAAACCAAAGAGGGTGAGGAGTTATTTGGCAAGATTACACGGCTTTTAGAGCAAAGATTGCCAAAGGAATTTGATATTAAATACACAACAAGGTGCTGGAGTGCAAAAAAAGTTTGAAAAGATTTATCTTTATCCAAATGGAGAGGACACACAAGCTGCCTTAGTGATTTTAGAAAATCTCCAAAAAATTTTAGGTATCCAGCAGGATTTTTTGATTCTTGATGATTTTAAGCTGGAATCTTCTCTTGTGAAAAATCAAGAGAAGATTTTGCAAAATGGGGCATTGTGGATTATCCATCAAGATAAAAATCTCTATGAAATTTTAGAAAAAAACGCCAAGATTCTTCCTGATGAGATTGTTTTTAATGGAATTGTTGAAGTTGAAGCGATTTTATTAGAGCATTTAAAAAAGGTTGAGTTTTCTGCAATCAAAGAAAATAAGGCAAATGATACCTTTCTTTTTTTAAGCCTTGTTAGTTATTTTGTTTTGCAATTTTATTTGAGCTTAAAAGAAAATAGCTCTTTGTTGCAGGATTTAAGAGAAATGAGTGAGAAAATAAGTGTGTATTTTAGGGATTTTTTTAAAATACCCCCCAAATGCATTGGAGTAGCTGTTACCACTTTTGCTGATAACAAACATTTAGGAGATATTGCTAAGAATTTGGAGGCAAAAGGGGCAAAGGTGATGTATGTTTATTATAATGAAGAAAGTTTTGAAAAGATTCCACAATCACAGAAGCACAAGAGTATTTTGCTGCCTTTGCAGATGAGCTATATGGGGAATTTTTTTAGTATTTTTGAGATGTTTATTACCTGTCTTATGCCACTTACCTCTCCTAATTGGGGTAGCAAGATTGTTTATATCCCTCATGCTTTTATTGACCCCATTGCTGCTTTGGTGCAGAGAAAAAGACCTTTAGATGATTTTTGGTTTAAAAAGAAAATGGGAATTAATGGGTATCGAATCATCTCTAGTCTTTCTAACTATAAAATCTATAAGGATAAATTTAAAGAGTGTGGTTTTGAAGAGGAGTTAGTGTGTGGTGGGTATCCTAGTTTGGATAAGAATATTTTGGAATATGAGGGCTTAAAACAGCAAGGCAGAGGGCAGGTTATGCAAGATGAGGGTGGTAGTATTTTAATTGCGATTAACCATCAAGAGAGCATTTCTATTATCAAAGATTTTCTTTTGGAATACAAAAGTAATTTTACTCCAAAGCAAAAAGTGTATTTTCGCCCCTATCCGGGTAATATTTTAAGAAAAGAGAGTGATGAGATTGCTAGAGAATACTTGCAATATTCTTGGTTTGTTTATGACACTTCTAGCAAGTTAAAAGCGCAGATTATGCAGGAGTGTTGTTGTATCATTGGGGATTATTCAAGCTTGGTTTATACCTTTCCTTTGACGACTTTAAAGCCAGCAATTTTGTTGTGTTTAGATAAGAGTGCTTTGGAGAATGATTATTTGGGGATTAGATTTTATAATCCCATTTTGCATAAAATGGCTTTGAGCGCAAAGGAATGTTTGGATAGGGTGTGTGAGGTTTTGTTAGAAGATAAGGGGAGGAGGGCTAGGAAAATCAAAGAATATCGAGAGAAAGAAATATTTAATCTAGGAAAATCAAGTGAGTTTATTGCTGATTTTATTTTAGAAAAACTCTAAGGGGTGGGAATGTTAGAATTTGTATCTAAAGCACAGAATTTAAAGAATCTGCAAGGAAGGTTAAAAAGTGCTCAGATTCTTCCTTTAGTCATCACGACTTTAGAGGATTTTAGAGCAGATAGCCAGAGAGTTTTAGAAGAGATTTTAAGCTTTGATTGTGATAGGGTGATTGTGCGGAGTTCTTCTTTGAGTGAAGATAGTAAAGAAACTTCTAATGCAGGTGCTTTTTTAAGCCTTGCAAAGATTTCTAAAGAAAAAAATGAGGTTTTAGAAGCAATTAGCAGGGTGGGGCATTCTATGCCAAGCACAAAAGATGAGATTTTGATTCAGCCAATGCTAGAGAATGTGTGTTTGTGCGGGGTAGCAACGAGTGTGGATAAGGACACATTAGCCCCTTATTATTGTATCGAATATGATGAGAGCGGGGCAACAGATAGCATTACTGATGGAAGCGCTAAAGAAAAAATAAGTTTTTTTAGCCATAGGGAAGCACCCTTGCCACAAGATTCTAGGTTAGAATCAATCCTTGTCTTATTAAAAGAGCTAGAGGGGCTATTTGGTTATAGCTTTTTAGATGTGGAGTTTGCGCTAAATAGGCAAGGGGATATTTATTGTTTGCAGGTGCGTCCCTTGGTAGTGCAAAATAAAATCAATCTTAGTGCCTCCTTGCCTTTAGATTCTTTGAGGCGATTGCAAAAGCGGTTTGTATCCTTGCAAAAAACCACTGCAGATGTGTATGGAAAAAGGGCTATTTTTGGGGTAATGCCAGATTGGAATCCTGCTGAAATGATAGGTTTAAAGCCAAAACGTCTAGCCTTAAGCCTCTATAAAGAAATCATCACTGATAACATTTGGGCGTATCAAAGGGATAATTATGGCTATTTGAATTTGCGTTCCCACCCGCTTATGCATTCTTTTTTGGGGATTCCTTATATTGATGTGCGACTTTCTTTTAATTCTTTTATTCCTAAAGGCTTGGATTTGGCTATTGCCTCAAAGCTAGTAGATTTTTATTTAGACACGCTTAAAAGTAAGCCTTATTTGCATGATAAAGTGGAGTTTGACATTGTGTATTCCTGCTATGATTTAAACACCACACAAAAGCTAAAAAAACTGCTTAATTTTGGGTTTAATGAGAATGAAATCAAGCGTATAGAATTTTCATTACTTGAGCTTACCAATGGTATTATTAATCCTAAAAAAGGCTTGTATTTAAAGGATTTAAAGAAGATTAAAAAACTCAAAAAAATTTATCAAGATTTGGAAAATGCGGATTTATCTGTGATTGATAAGATTTATTGGCTGCTTGAATCTTGCAAACGATATGGAACACTTCCTTTTGCTGGGGTTGCAAGGGCTGGATTTGTGGCAATGCAAATGCTAAATTCTTTGGTGGAAATGGGGTTTTTTAGCAAAGAAGATAAGGAGGCTTTTTTAAATTCGCTTAAAACCATTAGCAAGAAATTAAGCGATGAAGTGGCAAATTTGACTTTGGAGGCTAAAGAGAAATTTTTAGAAGAATTTGGACATTTAAGGGCAGGGACTTATAGTCTCTTATCGCCGCGTTATGATGAGGCTTTTGAGATGTATTTTGATTTGCAGAGCTCTAAAAACACACAGCAAAAAGGCAAAGATTCCACCTTTGTGCTTTCTAAGCAGAGAATGCAGCAGCTAGATAGTCTTTTGTGCGAACATGGCTTGAAAATTAGCGCTAAAGAGTTTTTGGAATTTTTAAAAATTGCTATTGAGGGAAGGGAATATGCAAAGTTTGAATTCACACGACTGCTTTCAAAGGCTTTGGTTTTGATTGGTGAGCTTGGGGATTATTATGGAATTAGCAAAGAAGATATGGCGCATTTGGATATTAAAAGTATTTTGAGTTTGTATGCTTCTTTGTATTCTAAAAAGCCCAAAGAGCGATTTTTAGACGAGATTAGATACCATAAGGAAGAATACAAGCTAACTTTAGCATTAAAATTGCCACCACTTATTGCTGAATCTTCAGAGATTTTTAGCTTTTTTGGAGCAAGGGTTATGCCAAATTTTATCACGCAAAAGGAAGTTAATGCGCAAGTAGCAACGCAAGAAGATTCTGAGGTTTGTGGCAAGATTGTGTTGATTAAATCTGCAGATCCCGGTTTTGATTATTTATTTGCTAAAAAGATTGCAGGATTGATTACCTGCTATGGTGGGGCAAATTCCCATATGGCAATTCGAGCTTCAGAGCTTGGGTTACCCGCTGCAATTGGGGTTGGAGAAGATGCGTTTAGAATCTATTTGAGAGCTAAGAAAATCAAGCTTGATTGTCAAAGTGAGCAGATTATATGTCTTTAAAGTTTATTGGAATTTCACAAAGAATAGTGGAGAATGCAGATTATTTTGAAGTGCGGGAGGCATTGAGCTTGGAGTGGGGGGAGTTTTTTATACGGGAATTGCGAGATTACATACCTTTGCCTTTAAGTTATACCATTCCCTTTAGGGAATACGCACGAAGGCTTGGTGGTTGCTTAAGGGCTGTGATTTTAAGCGGAGGAAATGATTTGTCTAGCTTAAATGCCAATGCAATTTCTAAAAAACGCGATGATTATGAGGGGGAAATCATTGCTTATTGTCTTGATGAATCTTTGCCTTTACTTGGAATTTGTCGGGGCGCACAGAGGATTGCGGAGTATTTTGGAGCTTCTTTGAGGCAGTGTGGGGGGCATATTGGAGTGCATAAGGTTTATAACAAGAATCAAAGCTATCAGGTGAATTCTTTTCATCATTACTGCATTGATTCTTTGGGTGATTCTTTATGTGAGCTAGCTTGTGCAGAGGATTTTAGTATTGAGGCTTTTAGACATAAAGAGCGGTGTATTTTTGGTATAATGTGGCATATTGAAAGAGAAAAAGGAATGCTTGATTATAAGATT
>CALVAF010000064.1 GCA_944325475.1 uncultured Helicobacter sp. | reverse complement strand
TGTTGGTTTAAGATTTTTAGCTTTTATTGAATTAAATTTTTAAGACACCATTTTAACCGCCCGATAAGCCATTCCTCTGTTACTTAAGGAGTAAGGGTTTTTTGTATGGGGTTTTTAGGAAGAGGCTTGTTTGACTTCTGTTGATATCCTTACACAGAAGCAATGATTTTATTTTAAATCCATTAAAAAATTAAAATTTAAACAACCTTATTCCATAGAATTAAAGGGATTTATGGAGGGGATTAAGTAAGGAGTGAGGCAAGATTCTAAGAATCTAACCTCATTAAAATGAAATTTTAAAAATTAAGGAGCCAAGCCAAAAAGGCTTTATAAAAAAAGATTAAAACTAAATACTCAAATACACCGCTAGGATCGTGACTGCAAACCCAACTAATGTAGCAATCAATGAGCCTTTTCTATCACGCTTACAAAACGCTGTCATAAAAAGCCCAGAGAGATACAAAACCACTAAAGCAATCGAAAATCCAACCGCTAAAATATCAAAATAATATTTCCCTGCTGATTTGTGCAAAAGTAGTAAAACGCCATACCAATTCCTATCAATCGTCTTTAAAGTGTAGCTTGAATCTTTGTTTTGTGTGAGCAAAACTTGATATTTCAAAGTCCCCATAGAATGAGAACCTCTTGAAAAGCGCACTTCAGTTCGACTTGGAATTTCCAATTTATTTTCCTCTAGGATTTTTAGCATTGCCTCTCTTTCGCTTCCCTTTTGGATAGGGGCTTCAATCTTGATTTCATGGATTTCCGCCCCTGCATTTTGACGGATATTGAAAATATACAAAGACCCCGTAATGGCATAAATCAAAGCCATAGGGATAAAAAAGAGGCTGATATACAAATGTAGCTGCATCCAAGTTTTGTTACTTATGAGTTTCTTTGCCACTTTTCAAACCTTTAAAAATCTAGCTTGTAGCTAACCCAAAAACTTCTTCCATCAGTGTAGTCTTGGTATCGATTAGCATAACTCCAGCTACCACGACTTTCATAGCCATAGGGTTTGAAGAAGTTTTTGTCTAAAAGGTTATTAATCACAAAGCTAAGATTAGAATTTTCAGTCATTTTATAATTAAAACCTAAATCAAAGATGTAAAATTCATCATACTTATCAAGTCCGGGAATCGCTCTATTTCCGCCCCCTTTACTCCTTGCTAGAGTATCAAAACGACCTGTGGCTTTAAGGAAAGAGTTTAATTTACCATAGCTGCGGTTAATTTTAACTATCGCTGTATGACGTGGGAGATTTTCTACTCTTTTGCCACCTAGAACATTTGTTGTTGCGTCTTTATATTCTTTTTCCATATAAGTATAAGAAGCATTCGCGCTAAAGCCATGCCATTGCCCACTTTGTGCAGCAAGCTCAATTCCCCTTGCTTGGTTTTTTCCACGATTAATCTGATAGCTACACCCAGTAGTATTAGCACACGTTACTCCATTGGGTAAAACAGCGTCTAAATCATAAGAATCGCTAGAAAGTTCGTTTTTAAAATCAGTGATGAAACCTGTGATAGTGAAATTTCCATAATTGTGAAAATCAAAAATTGCCCCAATTTCATAGTTGGTGCTTGTTTCTGGCTTCAAGTCTGGATTCCCATAAGCTCCAGTACTATACTCCCCACCACTAAGCACTTTTGCCTCGGGAGTTTTATAACCCTTTGCCACCCCACCTTTTAATGTAATATCATCGGTTAAATGATACACTAAATAGCCTCTAGGGATAAATTCTCCATTAAACAAATCGCTTTCTGTGTATCTCAAACCGCCTGTAAGGATTAAGCTATCAGTCACATAGTATTCCACTTCTGCATAAGGTGAAATAGTGCTTTGGTCTTGGTCTTTTCCTCTTAAGATTGCGCTCTCTGCATAACTAACGAAATTTTCATACAGATACTGCGCACCAGCACTTAATGTAGCATTACCAAATGACTGCAAACTAAAAGGCACAACAGCTTTGCTCTCTAGCACATACACTTGACTTATGAGCTTAGCAACCTCATTGCTTACTGGCGCTCCAGTAGTATAATTGATACTTGAGCTACCATCTTCTTTAGTAACATTAGATTGTAGATAGGTATTTAAAGTCCCCCAAGTATAATAACCATCGTGGTTTAGCACGACTCCTGTGCGATTAAATTCTTTGTTTGCTGCAATAAAATTACCAGAAGTATTTCTTGTGGCAGTTTTTTGCGCATAATGATTAACATCTAAATAGATATTGTTTTGTTCATCAATCGTCCAATTCAATCTCCCACCAATGTTTCCTAAGCTAAATGCTCCTGGAGCGTGAGAAGGGTAAATGGTATTAGGGTTAGTGGGGCTGGTTTGGGATGGCCATTTGATATTAGAAGCATCACGACTTCTATATTGACCTCTTAATGCCAAAGAAAGCTCATCTTTGATAAGTGGAATCGCCAAATATCCAGTAACCCCCCTTGAATGTCCATAAAGATTATAATGCTGTTGCATTTTGGTATCCAAAGAAATAGAACCTGAAAAATCACTTGGATTTTTTTTGGTAATGATATTAATCACCCCACCTACAGCATCACCCCCATAGAGAGTAGAAGCAGGTCCTTTGATGACTTCAATTCTCTCAATCATAGATATTGGGGGCAAATAAGCATTATCTGCCTCCCCAAAACCATTGCCTTGGAATCCTCTTACAGAATTTTGCCTTTTACCATCAACAAGCACAAGCACATAATCAGAGCCATATCCCCTAATGTTAAACTGATAAGTCCCTAATTTTGTCATAGAAACATCAACACCCGGAACATCTTTAATAGCCTCAGCAATATCCTGCACGGGACGACTTTCTAAATCCTCTTTAGTGATAACAGAAATGCTTGCAGGGGCATCTTTGACATCTTGAGAAAACCCACTAGCACTCACTACCGAAGTATCCAATTTGTATTGTTCTGCAGCATTAGCAATCGCCCCACACCCAGCTAATGCCAAGGACAAAGCCAAGGAAGTACGACTTAGATTTTTTATTTTTTTTATTAGCATGATTCCTTTTCTAGTTAATAATGAGATTGAATTTTATTTGCCATTTGTTTAAAAAAACATAAAAAAATAAAAATAATAATAAATATTATTTTTGTAGGTGGATTGAAGATTCCATTTAGTAATGTTAAAGCTTAAATAAAGAATAAGAGTCTATTTATAAAAGATATGTGGAGGAGTTTTATGGAATTCAAATGCAATTTGAAAAACAAAGAAAAGGACAAAACCTACGCAAAAGGCTTTGAGCGCAAAAACACCTATATCCACCTTAACAAGTTTGCAAGGCTATTGATAGCTAGGAATACAATTTGAAATGCCTCATTGTGCTGTATGGCATGTATGTTGTCTTGATAAAACTTTGATTGCTACAGCAATGCCCATCAAAATCTCCCAAATATTCGTTTTTCAAAATCTAAAGGTTTAGGTAGATTGAGTTTAAAATCTTGCCATTCTTTTTTAGGCAACACAACTAAAACATAACCGCCTTTATTATTTTTATCCCATACGCTATAAAACTCTCTTTTAGAGCTCATACACTCTCCATAACTTGGGTCAAAGACTTGGATAAAACTACCCTTATGATTGATAATCACAACAAAATGAGGAAAGCGTGGGTCATCTTCAATTTTGACAAGCAAAGGAATGTTAAGAAGTTTATCTAAGCTTTGTCTGTCTATGCGGAAAGAATTTGTCCTAAAACCTTTCTTTTTTACTGCCTCTTCTAAATCCGCAAAACTTACCATATCTGTATAAAGATCCTTTTCACTCATTATTTTCAGTAAGTCTAGTTCGCTTAATTTTTGATTATCAATCAAATTAATTAAAGTAGCGACACAAGAAGCACCACAACTTTCTTCATAAGTTTGTCTCACTACTCTTTGATTTCTAATCTCTTGTAAAGACTTTACAACAAATTCTGCTTGTAAAAGCAATGGCAAACACAAAATAACAATCCTTAAAACTCTTTGCACGCACAATCCTTTTTCTGTATATTGTATCAAAAAGAAACAATACTTAAAAAACTTAAACACCAATTTAGTTTTAATTAGAAAATATTTGATAGAATCTAAACAAAGTATTAAAATTTAACAAAAAAGACGATTTAAAGTTAATCAAAAGGAATGCCAATGCTAAAAAGATTTTTAAGTATTTTAGCTTTAAATAGCTTGTTGTTTAGTGGTGTGTATGCTGATGATGATATTTTAGCCATAGCAAGTAAAGGACAGCTTACAAGCAAGAGTGCTGGAGTGAAAGAGCTTAACTTAGAAGAGAAAATGCAAGTTAAGGGTGGAATATTAGCTGATAGATACAGACTTAGCTATGTAACAAATCGTTCTGGAGATAAAATAACTATGTATATGTATTATGCTTTATCCTCAACATCTCAAGAACAAAATATGGGTGTCGCCTTTGTTAGTAATAGCGATACAAGAATGTCTCAATTCACACAAAACTACTTGGATTTTAAATGGCTTACTGTGGTAGATCCAAATGTTGAAATTCATATTCTATTGGTAAAATATGATTATAAAACAGGAAAATACGACACACAAGTTTCAGCTTATAACACTAAATATGGCTCAATAAGAAGCATTAATCAAAATTTTCCTCTCATACAGAAAATCAAAAATTCTAAGTTCCATACAGACATCATTAATGATGCTTCTAAATTGAGGTATTTTTAATATGCCAACCATCAACACACAAATACCCAACACATATAGTCGGCTTGATTCTAGTTCTAGTAAAACAAATCTTCCAAGCATAAATACAGAGGAATTTAGCATTGAAACGCAAGATTTAGAGGCTATTTAAAGAAAAAATACAAACTTGGATTAGCAATCCAAACAAGGCAGTGGGTGATATAGTTATTCCAAATTCGTATTTAGAAATCTCTTTTAACGCAACAGGGAGAGTTGATAAAATATTGTATGGGAAAGCTCTAAAAAATACTCTAATGTAAGCCAAGCACAATACAATGAAGCAAAGGATTATCTTTTCAATCAAATTGATGAAATTTTGCTTTCTACCTATCTTGAAGAGGGGGAATCTAAGTTTTTTACAACTCTGCTTCTCCAAGCAAGCATAAAAACAAACTTTGGTGAAATTGATGAGACTTACAACAATATAGAAACAAGTGCTGTTGATTTTGTCTATGCTTCAAAAAGTGGTAATGCAGAACAAATCCTCAAAGCAACAACAAAATTAAATGACAATATAGGAACGCTTTCTTCAGCTTCTTATTTTGCCCTGCCAAATTTAATAGGCTTTTTCACACTTGCAGACAGTAAAATCCCTGAAGATAAACTGCAAAAAATTACTGACTCTCTAGGAATTATGCAAAGCTATTTTGATGATAATTTTTCTATGCACAAAACGGGTTCTATGACCTTAAAAAATGGCACAATTATTCGCGCCAATACAGATGAAAATGACCAAGTAAGTTTTGAGGTAACACTACCACAAGATAAAATAGAT
>CALVAF010000063.1 GCA_944325475.1 uncultured Helicobacter sp. | reverse complement strand
AGCCTCATATACCACCACGCATTGGAGTGCTCTTGGAGAAGAGATTGCAAATAATCAAGCAAATAGTGTTCCACAAATTAGCGATGAAGGAGGAAATAGCCAAAAAGCTTCTAATGTTATGAGCTCAACAGAGCTTTTAAACTCTAAATTAGGGGATTTTCAAAAGCAAGTGATGAACTTGGCTTTGGGTAAGATTGCCGAGATACAAAATGAAGTGATTAAGGTTTGGGAGGAAGTTTTGAGAGTGCCTAGTAAGAATTCTAATAATTCTTCTAATTCTAATCTTTCGCTAGAATCGCTACTCAATGGTAATTTTTCGTGTCCAAGTTATAATGTAGGGAGTGGAATGAATATCACTCAAGGCTTTTTCCAATCTTTGGAATTGTCAATTCAAGGCACGATTGTAGGTAAAGATGGGGTGAGTAGGAAGCTTGATTTGAGCATTAGTATGTCACAGAGTTTCGTGCAGAATCTACAGATTAATTTGCAAAATACGACAAATAATAGCACTAATTTTGACACTTCTAAGAAAATTATTGACCCGCTTGTGATTGATTATGCGGGGAATGGCACAGAGCTTAGTGATATGAAAATGAGCTTTGATCTTGATAGTGATGGCAAAAAAGATCAAATTTCTACACTAAAAGAAGGTTCAGGATTTTTGGCATTGGATAAAAATGGAGATGGCATAATCAACGATGGCAATGAGCTTTTTGGCACACAAAGTGGCGATGGATTCAAGGATTTAAGTGTGTATGATTGGAATAATGATGGCAAGATTGATAAAGATGACCCTATTTATGACAAGCTAAGAATCTGGATACCCAATCAAAAAGGCGAGGGTGAGCTAGTGGGGCTTGGAGAAAAGGGCATTGGCGTGATTTATTTAGACGCTAAAGAAAATCAGGAAATGATGCGAGGAGAAGAGGGGGATTTGCTAGGAATTAAGCAGAAGACTTCGAATTTTATGCGAGAAGATGGTGGTAGCGGTGAGATTCACCACATTGATTTGGTGGTGGAAAATCCAACAAATAGCGCACACAATACTTCTAATGCGAGTTTTCAAGAGGGGTTGCAGATAGCAGCTAGTCGAGCGTATTTGCAGAATCTTAGCTTTAGTATCTCACAAAGTGGTGGGAGTATTTGGAGTGGGAATGAGGCAAATCAAAGCTCTTTGAGTGTCTTTAGCTTCAGTGCAGCACAATATTCTTTGAGTTTAAGTTCCCTAGAAAGCGCTAATAATGGCGTAAGTGAAGAGTTATCTGCGATGTGGAAAGGGCTGCAGGAAACATTTTTGGGATTTGAGGGCAAAGGGGAATCGCCTAATTTTTTTGAGACGCTTTTAGAGCGGTTTGATGAGACTTTTGCGGATTTGAATCGTTTTGTGTTTGAGAGTGCGGAGGTAGAGGAGAGTTTGTTTAGGGGGACTTTAGGGAATAACCTCCAAAAACTCCTACCTGCCTAGGGGGAAATTCGTATTTGCCTCTTTCATTTGGATTTAAGATAATTTTTAAGTTAGGATAGACTCTAGTCTTATCCTAAGCTTAAAAATTACTTAAAAAAACTAAAACAGAGGAGCAACTGCTGGAATTTAGAAATCAATGTAGAAGCGGAATCAAGGGTAATTGAAGAGAGACAAAAAACTATTATCGCATGATATTGCAGAAGGCAAAATAAAGTTTTTAAGATTAGGTAATAATGCAAAGTTTTGTGTTGATGACTTAGTAAATTTCATCATATCCTAAAGAATCTCATTAAAAAATTCCCTCTGTTTTTTAAAAGCAATAATTCTGTATTGAAGTTTTAAAGGATTTTTATTCACGATTGCCTTATTGTTAGAATTTACAGAATTGATTTGTGAAGTGTATGTGTAGTATTTGCTTGGGTGCTTTGCTTGGGTGAGGAGTGTCTCACATTAAAAATAAACTAATAAAAGTTTGATTGTAGATTGGCAAGTGTGGGCGAGCGCTAGGCGCTAATTTTATGGAGTCTTAAAAAGTGGCAAAATCAGCACAAGCTAAAATATTGTTTTTAGAGTTTGAGCTAAAAAACTTTGCTGTGCTTGCCTATGTTATCAATCCAATCAGGTTTGATGTGGTAATACCTAAGCCCTTTTGAATGTTAGTGTTAAGTCCATTCTTATAGCTTAAAAGGCTGTTTATTGCAGCAGAATAAAGGCATTTTCATAGCGTCAAGATTTCATTGGAAGTTGTGGCACATGCCTTGGATATATGAATTTATTGATAGATTGCTTCACTGCGTTTGCAATGATGGGGGGATTTCTCTAAGCTGTTTCTAGCAGATTCTAGGCAGTAATTCCCCGCTTGGATAGTCTAAGAATCGCTTGGCTCCATAAGCGGTTTTTAGCACGACTTTTTTGAGATTTTCGCTACTTGTATATCCGATAATAGTGGCGTTTTGCCCCATTTTGTTTTGCCTTAAAATCTCTAAAGCTCTCTTAGAATCCTCCCTTGCTACCGCTAGCACGCACATTCCCTCATTAGCAAGATTCCATGCTTCAAACCCCAAAAGCTCACAAATCCCTTGCACCTCATTTCTAATAGGCAATGCCTCCTCTTCTATCTCAATTCCGATATTTGAGGCATTCGCCCATTCATTGAGCACACTTGCAATCCCACCTCTTGTAGCATCACGCAAAGCATAGGGGGAAATCCCGCTACTAAAAAGCCCCTCTAAAGCAGGATAAAGCAGCCCACAATCACTCTCTAAATCGCTTTGTAAGGCAATTTCCTCTCGTTTAGAATACACCACTGCACCATGATTCCCAATCTCTCCGCTAACTAGAATGCAGCAATCTTGCGGGATATTAAAAGCGCTGATTTGTAGATGTGGATAACAAAATTCCCCCAAAGCTGTTGTGGTGATAAAAATCTTATCCAACGTTCCTTTAGGCAGGACTTTGGTATCGCCAGAGAGGAGTTTTGCACCGCTTTCTTTGAGGGTTTTGCTAAAGGAATTAGCAATCCTCTTTAAATCACTCATCAAAAATCCTTCTTCAATCATAAAGCTAACGCTTAGGTATTTGGGCTTTGCTCCCATCATCGCCACATCATTACAGCTCCCACAAACGCTTAGTTTGCCAATATCCCCACCAGGGAAGAAAAGTGGGGAAATTGTGTAACCATCGGTGCTAATGGCAAATTGACCACCAGAATCAATCTTGCCAATTCCAGCGTCTTCACCACTGCCCATTACACAGCCTTCCAAAAGAGGATAAAAAAGCTCTGAAATGAGTTTTTGGGATTCTATACCCCCACTTCCATGACTTAGGGTGATGATTTTATCCATTTAAGATTCCTTAAAAATTGAAGTTTAGGTGTAGCCATAAGCCGAGTTCTGTTTATGTGGCTATTTATCTTCCTTTTGCCTCGCGGCAAAAATCTAGCAAAAGGCTAAAAATTTGGGACACTAACCATGCCTTTCTTGCTGCGGATTGGGCTTGCAATGACAGAATGTATCGCGACATTCTTGGTGGGCTCTTACCCCGCCTTTTCACCCTTGCCTTTGATTCTAAATAGATTCCAAAGGCGGTTTGTTTTCTGTTGCGCTTTCCCTTAGATTACTCTAGCCATTAGTTAAATGGAATCCTATCCCAAAGCAGCTCGGACTTTCCTCTTTAAAAAAGCAGCCACTTGCTACACCTAAGCTTGGGATTTTAGCAAAAAAGTGCTAAAAAGAAATTTATCTTTGGGCGCTATTGCTAGAATCAGCGATTCTATTGCCTTTGTAAATGCCACGAAAGAATCCGTGATTTAAATAAAAAAGGCGATAGCGCAGCAGTAGAATCAAATGTGATTGAAATTGATTACCATAGGGATAAATTGCTTTGTAATGAAGCAGTGGGGATTCTTGCAATTTTGATATATTGATTATTTCTTAAGAGCAAAGCAATGAAATAATCTGAAATTATCTAAATCGACTCCAAAAAAGCGCACAATGGGTCTCTTGGGTTTTGTTCTTACCACACAAATCACCCCCACTTCAAAGAAATGAAGGCTTCCTAAACTAAGTAATCCTAAGCTAAGTAATCCCAGCTAATTTGAAAGGATTTGAGTTTATAGTCTTCTAAGCTTAGATTATTTTTGATATTCCCATATTATAATAATC
>CALVAF010000062.1 GCA_944325475.1 uncultured Helicobacter sp. | reverse complement strand
TTGCTCTAAGTGCTTTAAGTGAGATTTTAAGTGGCGGGAAAAGCAGCGTTTTGCCAAGCATTCTTATGGATAAAAAGAGACTTGCTGCTGAAGTGCATGCCTACAATATGGATTTAGTCGATGAGGGAGTTTTTATCATTATGGCTTTAGCTAATTCTGGTGTGAGCTTGGATAATATTCAAAAAGAGATTCTCGCCCAGCTTGAGCTTATCAAGCAAGGCAAACTCAAACAAAACGAACTTGAAAAGGTAAAAACCAATCTACGTGCTAACTTCCTCTATAAGCTAGAATCAAGTAGTGGGGTGGCAAATCTCTTTGGGTCTTATATCGCTATGGGAGATTTGCAGACTTTGCTTGATTTTGAGAAAAACTTCGAATCTTTAAGCTTAGAGGATATTATTAGAGTGGCAAAGGAGTATTTTACACTTCAAAATGCCACCATTATAACTTTACAAAAGTGAGAGAATATGCAAGTAAAAGAATCGATAATAGGGGCGATGACAGCACTCATCACACCTTTTAAAAATGGAAAGCTTGATTTAGAGACTTATGAAAGCCTTATCCAAAGGCAAATCAATTATGACATTGATGCCATCGTGCCTGTGGGAACGACTGGAGAATCTGCTACATTAAGCCACAAAGAGCATAAAGAATGTATTGAAGTCGCCCTTGGTGTAGCAAAGAAAAATAGGCAAGAGGGCAAAAATATCAAAGTCCTAGCAGGGGCGGGAAGCAACTCCACTCAAGAAGCTATGGATCTAGCAAAATTTGCTGAGATAAGCGGTGCAGATGGGATTTTGTGCGTGACACCTTATTACAACAAACCCACACAAGAAGGGCTTTATCAGCATTACAAAAGTGTTGCAGAAGCGATTTCTATTCCCCTTATGCTTTATAATGTCCCAAGCCGCACAGGCGTGAGCCTTGAGAATGCAACGATACGACAACTTTTTAGGGACGTTAAAAATATTTATGGAATCAAAGAAGCTGGTGGGAATCTCGAAAAAATTATAGATTTGAATGTTCAAGAAAAGGATTTAGTCATTGTAAGTGGCGATGATGCGCTAAATTATCCCATTCTTTGCTGTGGTGGGAAGGGCGTGATTTCAGTTACTTCCAATCTTTTGCCAAATAAAATCGCAGCCCTAACCCACAACGTTTTAAATGACTTAGATTACCCCAAAGCTTATGTCTTAAACAACGAGCTTTATAAAATCAATAAAGCCCTTTTTATTGAGAGTAACCCTATCCCAATCAAAGCCGCAATGTATTTAAGCGGACTGCTAAAAGCCCTAGAATACCGCTTACCACTTATCCCACCAAGCACTGAAAATCTTAAACTTTTAGAGCAAATCTTAACACAATACGAGGTAGTAAAATGAGAGAAAATATGAAAAATAAAACTTTAGTCATTAGCGGTGCAACACGTGGAATTGGAAAAGCAATTCTCTATCGTTTCGCACAAAATGGTGTGAATATTGCTTTTACTTATAATAAAAATGAAGAAGAAGCACAAAAAATCATCGCCGATGTAGAATCTAAATATGCCATTAAAATCAAAACCTATCCGCTTAATGTCCTAGAGCCAGAGACTTACAAGGATTTATTTGCAAAGATTGATGAGGATTTTGATAGGGTGGATTTTTTCATCAGCAATGCAATCATTTATGGCAAAAGCGTGGTGGGGGGCTTTGCACCCTTTATGCGTCTTAAACCAAAGGGACTTAATAATATCTACACTGCAACAGTACTTGCCTTTGTCGTTGGCGCACAAGAAGCTGCAAAAAGAATGCAAAAAGTCGGAGGTGGTAGCATCATCTCCCTAAGCTCTACGGGGAATCTTGTGTATATGCCCAATTATGCCGGACATGGAAACTCCAAAAATGCCGTAGAAACAATGGTAAAATACGCCGCAATGGATCTTGGGGAATACAATATCCGCGTCAATGCTGTAAGTGGCGGACCTATCGATACAGATGCACTCAAAGCCTTTCCAGATTATGCAGAAATCAAAGCAACCGTGGAATCACAAAGCCCACTTAGTCGTATGGGAAAACCTGAAGACATTGCAGGGACTTGTTTATTTTTATGCGATGATTCTTCTAGTGCGTGGCTAACTGGGCAAACTATTGTGATTGATGGAGGCACAAGCTTCAAATAATGGACTTAAAAACCCTTCCCAATCTCTTAACAATCCTTAGAATCTGCTTTGCTTTCTTACTTTTGGCAATCTTGCTTTATGGGTGGGAGTTGCTACCGACCTCTATCCACCCAAGCTGGGTAAATTATTTTGCTTGCTTGCTTTTTTGCATAGCAAGTATTACGGATTTTTTTGATGGCTTTATTGCAAGAAATTTTCAAGTTACAAGCGTTTTTGGCGAGATTTTTGACCCCTTAGCCGATAAACTTTTGATACTTAGCGCATTGATTGGGCTTTTGGTGCTTGGACGTGCTAATGCGTGGGCGGTTTTTTTGATTTTGGGGCGAGAATTTTTCATCACCGGACTTCGAGTAGTCGCTGCTGCAAAGGGCTTAAAAGTTGCTGCATCTAATCTTGGCAAATACAAAACCGGTTTGCAAATCACCGCTATTGCCTTTTTGCTTATGGATTATTCTTTTGCTCCACACACACTTTGGCTTGCGGTACTTATCACGCTCTATTCAGGCTATGATTACACCAAAGCCTACACAAAAACAAGATAGATAGAGGTAAATATGGGTTTTATTGGTTCCATTTTAGTGTTAGCCTTTTTGGTTTTTTTTCATGAATTAGGGCATTTTTTAGCAGCAAAGCTTTTTGGAGTGAAAGTAGAAGCTTTTAGCATTGGCTTTGGAAGTCAGAAGTTATGGAAAAAGAAAATTGGACAAACAGAGTATTCACTGCGTCCTATCCCACTTGGTGGCTTTGTGCAGCTTAAAGGACAGAGCGATCTTGACCCCAAAAATCGCAATTACGATAGTGATAGCCTCTATGGAATCGCTACTTATAAAAGGCTTGTTATCCTTGCTGCTGGTTCCTCTTTTAATCTTCTTTTAGCCTTTTTGCTTTATATCGCCATTGCTTTAATGGGGCAAAATGAGCTTGCACCCATAATCGGCAAAGTGCAAGAAAATATGCCAGCAAGCAAGGCTGGTTTGCAAACAGGCGATGAGATTATTGCCATTAATGGTAACTCCATTAAAACTTGGGAGAAGCTTAATAAAGTCGTGGAATCTTCTAAGGGCATTTTAGAAATCACTTTTTTGCGTAATTCTACACTGCATACCACCACGCTAATCCCACAAATAGGCAAGAGTAAAAATATTTTTGGCGAGGAAATCTCACGCCCATTAATTGGAATCATTGCTGCTAATGAAATACGCAAAGTCTCCTACTCCCCCTCTGAAAGCATTCCTTATGCCTTTTCTCAAACCCTCCAAGCAAGCACCCTTATCTTACAAGGCTTAGAAAAGATGATTCTAGGAATCGTCCCTCTTAGCGAGGTAGGCGGCGTTGTTTCGATTGTTTCAATCACCAAAAAAGCAACAGAGCTAGGAATCATCACACTTTTGACTTTCACAGCTTTAATCTCTGTGAATCTAGGGATTTTAAACCTCCTCCCTATCCCTGCTCTAGATGGCGGACATATTGTTTTTACTATCTATGAAATGGCAACCAAGAAGATTCCAAGCCTCAACACTATCTATCGCCTCACTCTTGCAGGTTGGTTTATTTTATTTGGGCTTATGGGGCTTGGGCTGTATAATGATCTTGTGCGTATTATGAATGGGACAATGCCCTTTTAAAGGAAAATAATGCAAAATTTTAAAGAAAACCTCATCGAAGCAATCGAAAAAATCGAAAAGTCCAGAATCTCTGTTGATAGGCATAGAATCGTTCGACTTGTGGCAGTTAGCAAATACTCTAGCTCCCAAGAAATACAAGCCCTCTATGAATGCGGACAAAGGGCTTTTGGCGAAAATAAGGTGCAAGATTTGACCCAAAAATCCAAAACTCTAGAATCACTGCCGCTAGAGTGGCATTTCATCGGGAATCTCCAAAGCAACAAAATTAACGCCCTCCTTGCACTCAAGCCCTTTATGTTCCATAGTTTGCACTCACTAGAGTTAGCCCTGCAACTCCAAAAACGACTAGAGCGAGAAAGTCTCACACTTAAAGCACTCTTGCAAATTAATAGCGCTAAAGAATCTACCAAAAGCGGGGTCATGCCTGAAATCGCCCTAGAAACCTACCACCAAATCCTTGAAGAATGCCCTAATATCAAGCTTTGTGGGCTAATGAGTATCGGGGCGCATTCCTCTCATTCTAAACTAATCCAAAGTAGTTTTGAGACCACCCACGCCCTTTTTGAAAAACTCCAAAGATTTGGCGCAAACACCTTAAGTATGGGAATGAGCGGGGATTTTGAGTTAGCCATTAAATGCGGGAGTAATTGTGTGCGACTAGGCAGCATCCTCTTTAAATAAATTTCCATGATACCTTTCAAATGTTTTTGAAAATTTCAGGAGACACAGACGCTAAGTCTGCTAACCTCCCCAAATTTTCAAAAACAATCCAAACACACCAGCAACTGCTAGAATTTTTTGGGAAGTAGTAGAATTTAGAAGTGATTCCAACTGCCACCTCATCATTGCAGGGGAAGCAATCCACTCCACAAATTACCTTTATTTTATCCAAAAGAAAATAGAATACCTTTAATCATTTAAAATAACTACCAACCCATCTCCACAGACTACTTCAAGGTTATTTTAAAATATTTACAACCCTTAAAAATCAAGTAAAAACTACTTTAATACTTATCTAGCAAATCTTTTGTAAATTCATAAAGTTGATTTTGTAAATTCAATTTTTGCTCTACACACTTTGCAATCCTTCTCACAAACGCACTCCCCATTACCACAATTGGCACTACCCCACGCAACGCCTCAATCTGCTCCTTGCTGTGTATCCCAAACCCTAGAGCAATGGGTTTTGTCGTGTGCTTTTTCACCCTCTGTATATACTCCAAAAGCATAGAATCCACAGCCGTCCCATCGCCTGTGATTCCATTCCTTGCTACCACATAAATAAAACTCCCAGACGCCCTATCGAGTTTCTGCATTCGTTTAAAGTCCGTGTTAGGTGCGATAAGCGCGATATTCTCTAGCCCAAACTTTTTGCTAAGGCTAAAGAGATTCTCATCATTTTGCAGCGATAAATCCGGCACAATCAGCCCAAAAACACCACATTCCCTCGCCCTTTTTAAAAACTTCTCAATCCCATAAGCAAACAAAATATTCCCATAAGTCATAATCAAAATTTTCGTTTTAATCTCCCTCTCTCTAAACGCCTCACTAAGCCTACACAAAAACTCAAACCCCAAGTCCGTATTAAAGCCACTTTTTAGCGACTCTTCACACGCGCTAGCTATCACGATTCCATCGGCATTGGGGTCAGAAAAAGGAAATTGCACCTCCAAATACTCCGCCCCGCCTTGTGCAATTCCAAGTGCCGCTTCCAAACTCTCCCCAAAGCTAGGGAACAAAGCAACAATATGCCCCATTAATTGGATTGCTTTTTTCTCCATTATCGCCCCCTCATCGCTGCAATCTCATCTGCCAAAAACTCGCTCCAACGCTCCTTTTGAAGAGCTTTTGCAGTGATAAAAATATCCTTATCCCCCCTTCCAGAAACATTCACTAAGATTTTTTTGCCCCTCACTTTCTTAGCAATTTTCAAAGCCCCCGCTAAGGCATGACTTGATTCTAAAGCTGCGATAATTCCCTCATGCCTTGCAAAAAATCCCAAAGCCTCTAGCGCTTCCTTATCACTACTAGAATCAAATTTAATACGCCCTATTTCTCTAAGGTGTGCCAACTGCGGTCCAACCCCCGCATAATCAAGTCCTGCAGAAATCGAATAAGTCTCTAAAAGATTCCCATAAAAATCGCTTAAAAAATAGCTTTTATACCCTTGCGCAATTCCAAGACGCGCATTAGGGCTTCCCATTCTTACAGCGTTTTCCCCATTTCCTCTACCCATGCCACCTGCTTCTATTCCTACTAAATCCACTTCATCATCTTCCAAATAATGCCTAAAAAAGCCCATCGCATTACTTCCACCACCCACGCAAGCCACCATAATATCTGGATTACCTTTAAAAAACTGCTTAGTTTGAATCTTTAGCTCCTTACTAATCACGCTTTGAAACTCCCTAACAATATCTGGATAAGGATAAGGTCCAAGTGCACTGCCAAGCACATAAAAAGTATTTTTGCTCTCCTTACTCCACTCCCGTAATGCCTCATTTACTGCATCTTTTAACGTCTGTGTGCCACTCTCCACACTAGCTACTTTCGCACCCAAAAGCTCCATATTAAACACATTAGGAAACTGCCGCTTCACATCTTTACTTCCCATAAACACAACACATTCTAAGCCAAGCTTCGCACACGCTGCACTAACTGCAAGCCCATGCTGCCCAGCACCCGTCTCTGCAATGATTCTCATTTTACCCATTTTCTTAGCCAAAAGCACCTGCCCTAGAGCATTATTAATCTTATGCGCGCCCGTGTTTGCCAAACCCTCAAACTTCAAATAAATCTCATTTCCTAAAATCTCACTCGCATTTTTGGCATAAATCAGCGGTGTTGGACGCCCTACAAACTCCTTTAGCAGCGTTTTAAATTCCTTTTGGAATCCCTTAGAATCTAAAATTTTCTTATACGCCTTTTCTAGCTCCTTTAGCGCAGGATACAAAATCTCTGGCATATACTGCCCACCAAAAGCATGCAAACCACTCCTCTCCTCGCCAAAAAATCCTTTTTTTGATTCCAAAAACATTTTCTTTTTCATTGATTTTTCCTATGAAATTTTTATATTTATTCTTGATTCCAAAATAATCCCAATACATTTATGGAATGCCTACTAAATCCCATCACTACAAATACAATATTTAGATTGCCTTCTTATACTTACTTTTTATGTTTATCAAACCACTCTAAACTCCACTCTTCATTTTCCACTCACACAGATTTTTTCTTTAAATTTGTATTTCTTGACTAGCTTTTATAAACTAACTAGCACTAACACACCCCTAAAAAAGAGATATTACAAGCAAAATAATTTTTCACACTTGAAATTTCCTTACTCTCTTAAATTGACATTGACTTTTTTAACCATAAGTCCGCTATTATATCCAAACCAAACCCAAATTTCTTTTTAAAAAAATCCATAGTATAATGCAACTTTTAATTTTTAGATTAATCCCAATAAAGAAAGACTATGTTTAAGTTTTTAAATCCAAGTCAAAAAGGCTACCAAGCCACACTAAATTTTCGCAAACTTCCTGCTTCCAAACTCACACCATTAATGCTTTGTGAAGCTTTTAATGCTCCAGTATTGCTTGAATCTGCTTTTTTAAAAAGTGGCAAAGGGCGCTTTTCAATTCTAATTTTACAAGAAGCCTTTAGGGTGGTAAAAGAAAATCAAGAAACTGCCCTATTTTTTGGGGATTCTAGGCATACACTCCCCCAAAAGCCTTTTTTAAAAACCCTGCAATCCCTAAGGAATTTCTCCCCAAACCCTAATGATTCTAGCCTTAATTCTGCCTTGCCTAGCGATTTACCCTTACCACTTGGAGGTGTTGGGTATTTAGGATATGAGTTTTTTAGCGAGATTGAATCGCTAGAGTTTAGCAATCCTCCACTTTATGATTGCTATGACATTGTCTTTATTTTTGGACGCGATTTTGCAATTTTTGATCATTTTTATGAATCGCTTTACCTCATTAGCATTACTTATAAGGACGAGATTCAAGCTCATAACCTACAAAGCCGCCTTGATAGCCTTACCCAAAAGCTAGAAAATATCCAACCCCTACAAGAATCACACCAAAGCTATAAATCAAAAATCCTATCACACGACAAACAATCCTACTTTACCCACATGGTAACCACACTAAAAAGCGAGATTTACAAAGGCAATCTCTTGCAATGTGTCCCAAGCCAAAGCCTGCAAATACAAAGCGACCTACCCCCACTTAAAGCCTACCAAAACCTACGCACCAACAACCCAAGTCCCTATATGTATTACTACAATTTCGGGCATTTTCAAATCATCGGAAGCTCTCCTGAAGTGCTAGTGAAAGTCGAAAAAATCGATGAGAAAAAAGCCAAAATCACCCTCCGCCCCATAGCTGGAACGCGAAAAAGAGGGAGTAGCCAAAGCCGAGATTTGCAGCTTGAAGAGGAGTTAAAAAACAATGAAAAAGAAAATGCCGAACACTTAATGCTTTTAGATTTAGGGCGCAATGACATTGGCAAAGTTGCCATAGGCGGCAGTGTAAAGGTTACCCAAGAAAAGGTGATTGAAAAATACGCTAAAGTAATGCACCTTGTCTCTGAAGTAGAAGGCATAATGGATTTGCAACACCATGATAAAGAAGATGCACTCCTAGCAACATTCCCTGCAGGAACGGTGAGTGGAGCACCAAAGATTCAAGCTATTCACACCATAGAATCCCTAGAAGAACACAAAAGAGGGATTTATGCAGGGGCTATTGGATATTTCACCCAAGATGGCGATATGAATTTTGCCATTGCTATCCGCACGGCTGTGTATCAAAAAGGCATTTATTACCTCCAAGCTGGTGCTGGAATCGTTTATAATTCAGAACCTAAAGAGGAATATTTAGAAACCAAAAACAAAATGCTCTCTTTAATTGAAGCCATTATGGGAGAAAACAATGGAAAATAAGAAAAATAATCAAAAATACACCTATTTACAATTCATCAAAGATGTTTTATCGCAAGCAAAGAAACCATTAACCCACAAAGAAATTTGGAAATATGGAGCGCAATTAAACTTAGATAAAAAGCTAGAAAGCACAGGCAAAACACCCGATGCGACAATAGGTGCTAAAATCTACATAGATTTAAAACAACCCAATTCGCCTTTTATCATTGCTTCCAAAAAACCTACAACCTTTTGGCTAAAATCAAGAGAAAATGAGCTTTTCACCCAAAGCCTCCAAACAGAAATCTCTAAAGAAATCAAAGAAACAAAAAGAAATTTCAAAGAAAGGGACTTGCACCCACTGCTTGTTAAATTCCTCTCTGAAGACAAAAAATTTGATCTTTGTAGCAAAACCATTTATCACGAAAAAAGCGCCAAATCATCAAGCGGCAAAGACAAGTGGAATTACCCTGATATTGTGGGTATCCACTTCCCTTTTAGTGATTACCAAGAATCCACATTAGAAATGCTTGCCAACTTCAACCAACCAAATTACAAACTCTATTCTTTTGAGTTAAAAATCTCTCTTAATTGGAGCAATTTAAAAGAATCCTACTTCCAAGCCATCTCCAATTCAAGCTGGGCAAATGAAGGCTATTTAGTTGTCTTTGAAGATATTGATGAAGAAATCATCAATGAACTAACACGCCTCAATGCAAGCTTTGGCATTGGAGTTATCCAGCTTGAATGCGAAACTAGCCAAAGCAGAGTGATTCTGCCCTCAAAGATTAGAAGGCTTGATATTGAAACACTCGATATGCTCGTGGATAAAAATATAGATTTTCGAAACTTTATTAAAGATATTAATAAAGACATAAGAGCCAATGATAAAGACAGAATCGCCAAAGACAAATACGATACAACCCTTGATGATGAAGCAATGGAAAAACATCTCAAAGACAAAAAAATCACAAAAGAGACACTATGATTTTGCTTATTGATAATTATGATTCCTTTACTTACAATATTTATCAAGCTTTTAGCCAATTTAACTACCCTATCAAAGTTTTACGCAATGACAAAACCACACTCAAAGAAATAGAATCCCTAAACCCAAGTTATATCATCATAGGACCCGGACCAAAATCCCCAAAAGAAGCCGGAATCAGCATACAAATCGTGCAACATTTCAAAGGAATCTATCCTATTTTAGGAATCTGCCTTGGACATCAGGCTATCTTAAATGCCTTTGGAGTAGAGATAAAAAATGCTAAAAACATCGTGCATGGCAAAGTCGAACCCCTAATCCATAATTCCAAAGGAATCTTCCACCACATCAGCCCCAAAACACCTATTGTGCGTTATCATTCTTTAGTGGGGAAAAAGGAAGAAATACCAGATTGCTTTTTGATTAGCGGCATGAGTGAAGATGGCGAGGTTATGGCAGTGGAGCACAAGCGCTATCACCTTGTAGGTTTGCAATTCCACCCCGAATCCATTGGCACTAAAGAGGGCATTAAAATGCTGCTAAACTTCCTGCACTACACGCGTGAGCCAATCCCCATAAAAGACTATCTTAAAAAAGCCCTCTACAAAAACTCTCTAAACTTCCAAGAAAGCTACAATCTAATGGATGAGCTCACAGAAGGCAATCTAAGCGATGCGCAAATTGGCAGCATTTTAACCAGCCTAGAAATTAAAGGCATCGATGAATACGAGCTAGCTGGCTTTGCATCTGTGCTAAAAAAGAAAGCTGTTAAACTTAATTTAAAAGATAATTTTGATATTCGCTTTGATATGGTAGGCACAGGCGGAAGCGGGGTAAAGACTTTTAATGTCTCCACAACTGCTGCTTTGCTTCTTGCTACACAGGCTAAAAAGGCAAACTTTGGAATCATTAAACACGGCAACAAAGCCATCA
>CALVAF010000061.1 GCA_944325475.1 uncultured Helicobacter sp. | reverse complement strand
CTGCCCTTTTTGACAAATGTGATTTCTAAAAGGGTTGCACTCAAAAATATTATGCTACCCCACTACATTATCCACCACCAAAGATTTACAAAAATGATTTTCATTAGTGGAATTATTAACTTCTCTCTTCTTAAGAATCCAATTCATCATCAACAATAAAATAAGGGCATATTTGTTTAAGAAACCCATCTTTTCTTGCATGAAATTTGATATTTAAAACCCCTCTAATGTAACAATACCAAAATCCACTTGGATATCATGAAGACTCACTGGCACAATAAGCAAAATGCTACTTTTAATCCCTCCTGATATGCCCTCTGAATTGGTTTAATATAATTTAATTCATTATAAATTTTTAATATTAACTCTTTATTTCAACAAAATAAAAGCTTCTACAAAGGAGATTTATGATTTTTAGTGTTTAATTGATTCATAGGATCATTATGCTTAATACATCTTTTTACTCTATTATTACTTTCATATATCAAAAATAAATCATTTTTATGTTTATTGCAAAAATATTTATCATCATAATTGGCAAATTCTACACCTTTGCATAGATATTGATACCAAACTCTATGAGCCTGTCTTTTAGTTTAATGATTTCTTTTTTACCTTGAAATAATAAAGCTTTCTTTATAAAACTTATATTATTTTAAAATATTTTGAAACGATTAATCTATAATTCTCATAAAAATCTTAAGATTTAATAAGCTTTATGGGTTTTTTTGCTATAATTTGCAAGTTTATTTTTTAAGGAGTTTTTATATGAAAGTGATTGTTATTCAAGGTCCAAATCTCAATATGCTTGGCATTAGAGACCCTAGAATCTACGGACCTGCCAAGCTTGAAACGATTCACCAAAATATCCAACAGCACGCTGAGCAAATTGGCTTAGAGGTCGATTTTTTCCAAACCAATTTTGAAGGAGAAATTGTTGATAAAATCCAAGAATCTCTTGGTCAATACGATGGAATCATAATCAACCCTGCTGCTTATTCCCACACTTCTATTGCGATTCGTGATGCCATTAGCGCAGTCAATCTACCAACCATTGAAGTGCATATTAGCAATATCCATGCTAGAGAGGAATTCCGTCAAAAAAGTATCACTGCAGGAGTTTGTGCTGGAGTGATTGCAGGATTTGGTCCAATGGGCTATCATCTTGCTTTGCAAGGGCTTTCACAGATTTTAAATGAAATCCAAGCCATCAAACAAACTAGAGAGCAACAAGCCCAAGCTACTACAAACCCCCAATAAAGTTGCCTGTAATGGAAAATTTCATTATCAAAGATGAAAATGCCCTTTATTTTGAGACGCATTATAGTTGCGATAATGCGATTTTTCTAGCTATCAAAGAGAAGGGATATTTTATCACCGATGGTCGCTATGGCACAGAAGCAAAAGAAAATATCCAAAGTCATAAATATGAGATTGAAATCCTCATCAGCCACGACCTTATACGCACTGCAAGGACGATTCTTAAAAAGCATGAAAAAGCCACTTTCATCTTTAATCCACAGGAATTTTCACTGCATTTTTATGAAAAGCTAACAAGCGACTTAAAGGTGCATTTTTTGCCTAAACCCAATTTCCATCAAGAGAAACGTATCTGTAAAACCCAAGAAGAAATTGCCCTTATTAACCATTCCCAAAAACTCAATATCAAGGCTTTTGATAAATTTGCCACATGGATTTCCAAAAATGGCAAAGACCAAAGCGAGGCATTTTTACACTTCAAATCCCAAGCTTTTTTAACCAAAAAAGGAAAATATGACCTAAGCTTCAATCCCATTGTTGGAATCAATGCAAACGCTGCCAAGCCCCATGCTTTGCCCTCTAACGATTTACTCCACAAAGGTGATTTGCTACTTTTTGATGCAGGAATGAAATACCAAAGGTATTGCTCTGATAGGACAAGAACGGGGTATTTTGGGAAAAATGGGCTAAATTTCAAAAAAGAACAGCAGTTCAAAAACAAAGAACTCCAAAAGATTTATGACATCGTCTTAAAAGCCCAAGAAACCGCTATCAAACACGCAAAAGCTGGAATGTTAGCCTGCGAGATTGACGCCCTAGCACGCAATGTGATAGAAAAAGCAGGTTATGGCAAGTATTTTGTGCATTCCACAGGGCATGGGATAGGCTTAGACATTCATGAGCTTCCTATTATTTCCCCACGTTCTAAAACCCGTATTGAAGAAGGAATGGTATTTTCTATCGAGCCGGGTATTTATATCCCCAATCAATACGGTATTAGAATCGAGGACCTAGTCGCCATAGATAGCAAAGGAGCAAGGATTCTTGGAGAGTAAAAAATACCCCACTTCATATTTTGGGACCAAGTCTTACAAAATCTATGAAATCAAAAAGGGCTTTTTACTCTTCACTCCCAAATCCCTCCCCAAAAATCATTCCTTTCCCCTCGCAAGAAAACTCCCAAGATTCCGCTTAATTCGCCCTCTAAACCCTTATGATCTCTTTAAAAATAGCTACAAGTTATGCACCTATGCCCTCTTAGGAATCGGTAGCAATCAAGGCGATTCTTTAGTAATTTTTTGGAAACTTTTTTTAAGGTT
>CALVAF010000060.1 GCA_944325475.1 uncultured Helicobacter sp. | reverse complement strand
CTATGGTATAGCCTTTTTTGACGACACTTCCGGGCTTTATGGTGGGGGAAATTTTATCAAGCTGGGCGTAGATGGTGTGTAGATTATCTTTGTGTTCGATAATCACAACTTTTTTAAGGATTGGTGTGTCTTTGGCAAAAACGACTTTGCCATCTAGCACGCTTTTGACTTTGTCATCGCTATTGGTTTTAAGGGTAATAGATTCATTAAAAACTTTCATTTTATACACAGGGTCATAATAGGGTCCAAAATGCTTTTCTATCTTAAAATCCTCTAGGGGAGCGATGGTTTTAGCGCCTTTGTATTGAGTGGTGCTGATATTATGATAGGAGCTAGCAACTTGTCGCACATCAAAATCATTTTGCATAGCTTTGGGAAGCGTGTCTTTGGTTTTGGCTAATTCCTCACGTTTTTTGCGTTTTTCTTCCTCTTGGCTTTTGAGGATATTGAGCTGGACGAGAATCTCTTGCAAACTATCGCGTTCTTTGACGATTTGTTGAAGCTCTTGGTTGTATTTGTTCCTTTCTTTTTGGTAGGATTCAAGTATTTTTTTTTGTTTGGTTTGGAGGTTTTTTAGATTTGTTCTTTTTTTATCTTCTGAATTGATGAAGTCTTGGAGCTGTGCGATTTCTTCTTGCAAGGTTTGTAAGTCTTGTAGGATTTGAGTTTGTTGTTTGCTTAGTTTGGCTAACTCTTCTTTGGCGGAATCATTGAGAACCTTAAAGCTTTCTTCGGTGATTAAATCGTGGATTGATTCGGGCTGGAAGTCATTTAGCAAAATCGCAAAGGAAATTTCTTTGGCTACCAAATCAATCATGGCAAGTTCAATGTTTTTACGTCTTTGGTAGAGTGATTCTTGTTTGCTAGAGAGGGTTTTTATGAGTGATTCTTTTTTGGAGTATTCTTGTTTGTTTTTAGAGATGTTTTTTTCGCTTTCTTTGATGATGTTTTCTAATGTGTTAAGCTCTTCTTTTTGTTTATTGACTTCTTTGCCTATTTCTTGAAGTTTTTGATTGACTTGTGCTTCTTTTTTCTTTTGATTTTCTAGGGCAGTTTTGTTTTGGGAGATTTTTTGGTTGATTTCTTGATTGGCTTCTAGCTGGATAAAGCATAATAGGGCTAAAAAAAATCGTAACATCTTAATCCTTTTGCTGGAGGCTGACAATCCAAACAGCGATGAGTGAGACGCTTAAACCCATAAGTAGTAGCACAATAGAATCACCAAGTGGTGAGAAAATCTCGAGATTCAAGTCTAGCTCTTGCATAAACATAAGTAATGTTGGGTTTTGGGAAAGATAAAATAGCCCAGCACACACTAGGGCAGTGGCAATAAGGGTGTCAAAACAAGCAAGACGGAAGAGGATTTGTGAGCGCATCCATAAAGGCGCACCAAGCAGGGTCATAATCTCCATTCTTTCTAAATGTTGAAATTTCCAAATCTCGATTTGTTTAAACATTAAAAGCAGGCTAAGGAATGCAATAAGGCTTGAGAAAATCATCACGCTACCATTGATGATTAAAAGCAGCTGATAGATTTGGCTGTGACTTTTGGTAAAAGTTTCGATTCGAATGATTCCATCAATGGATTTTAGGGTTTTATTAATCACTTCTAAGCGTGAAGTGCTGGGGTAGGAATTAAGATTTAAAGAATAAAAATAGGGCAGGGTGTTTTTTAAAATTACAAGATTAGCTTGGCTGATATTGTTTTTTAAGCGGTCTAAAATGACTTGGGAATCAATGGGGGTGAGGGTTTTTGATTCGGGGACTTTATTTTTTAGGTCTTGTAAATTTAGCTCTTTAAGTGAGGCAAGGACGATAGCATAATTTTTGCCAAGTTTGCTTTCATAATCCTTTAAAGTGCGATGGACAAGCAAAAGGCTCTCTAGTGCAAAAAGCAAGGCAACTAGGGGGATAATTAGCGATAGGTGGTTTTTAAGAGAGTTCATAAATCACTCCTTCCTCGATATGCAAATGGCGGTATTTGATTCCAAAGGTTTCTGGGATTCTGTGGGTAACGACTACAATCGTGATTCCTAGCTGTTCATTGACGCCTTTTAGCAAACTCCAAATGACTTCACTAGAATAATCATCAAGATTCCCAGTTGGCTCATCGGCAAGAATCAAAAGTGGATTATGCGAGAGGGCACGTGCCATGGCTACTCTTTGTTGTTCGCCCCCACTTAGCTCTTGGGGGTATTTATTGCCTTTGTGGGATAGTTTGATGTGGGCTAGAAGTCTATCAGTTTGGGCTTTGCAAGATTCTTTGGTAAAACCGCCGATAATCATTGGTAGCATAACATTTTTTTCGACATTAAAATCTTTGATGAGTTTGTAGTCTTGGAAGATGATTCCAAGGTGGCGACGCAGGGTTTCGATATGTTTTTTACTGGCTTTAAACATTTCTACTCCACACACTTCTAGCGAGCCACTTTTGAGGGCTAAATCCCCATAAATAGAGCGGATTAGGGTGCTTTTGCCGCTTCCGCTAGGACCGCTTATAAAAACAAATTCTTGAGGGAAAATGCTGAAACTTGCATTTTTGATAATCATTTCATCTTTGTAGCCTAGATTGATTCCGTTTGCTTTGATAATGGTGTCCATTATTGACTTTCCTTTGTGGTGTTGGTTTGCAAAAGTTCCTTTAAAAGATTGTGTGCTTTGTGGTTAATTTGCGTTGGGAGAGGATTTTCTCTAAAATAATGCAGCGAAGAATCCCCTAAAATATAACGTGTCTCTGGATAGTTAAAATCCCCAAAAGAGACTTTAAAAAGCTTATGTTTAGGTGAGAGTAGCAAGTCCTCTAAATGTAAAAAATAGCCCTCTTTGATGATTTTAGACTTTTGAAAAGAATTGGTGGTTTTTGTTTTTAGAAAATCAAAGTGATAATCAAGTGGGATTTGTGGGCTATTTTGTGTGGCAAAAAGCTCAAGGTTGTAAATGTCTTTTTCTTGCCTTAGCCACCTTGCTTCATATTTGCTAATAATGGATTCTTGAGTGTTTTTGCTTTGCTTTAGTATGAAGTATGGATTGGCAAGGGCTAGGTTTTTGGCGTAGTTAAAATACTCTAGGCTATCAGTGCGTAGCTGCAAACACCCTTGTGATTCTAGCACTCTAGCAGCTTGGGAAAGGAAAGCGGCGCTAAAGATTCTTCTATGGGGCTTTTTATCCCAAGGCACTGGAAAATGCACGAAGATTTTTTCTAAGATATTGGAGGGGAGAAGCTCTAAAAAAATGCGTGCATCATAGGCAAGAATTAGGATATTTTGCAGGTTTGATAGCTCAATTTGCCGTGCGACTTGCTCTAGGGAAGGGTAGTGGATTTCTAGTCCGATATGGAGGGTTTGTGGGTGTTTTTTAGCGTTGTATAAAAGATGTCTGCCGCTGCCAAAGCCAATTTCAAGCCATATTTTTGGATTTTTTAGATTTTGGCTTGCAAGCAGGGAATCAAAGTCTAAAAAATCTTCAATGTGTTTAATAAAGGGAAGTTTGTTGGTATCAAAGGTGTTTTTGCTATTAAGATTGTGGGTGATGATGGAAGTTTGGTAACCTGCTAGGATTTCTAGGGATTTTTTGATGATTCCAATGGGGGCGATTTTGGAGTTTTTGTCGCATTTGACTATGGTTTCTTGGGCTTCTTGCTTGTTTTTTTTGACTTCTAGAAAGAAGTTTTTTGGCTTGAGCTTAGAATTGCTGGGTGTAAAACGCACTTGCAATAAAGAAAAGTTAGGTTGATTTAGGGAGGTAAAAAGATCCAAAAAGGCAAACTCTCCCTTGCTAGTTTGCGTGCAAAAAGGCAGGGTTGGGAGAGTGAATGAGTGGGATTTGAAATGTGGCATTATTGTGTGGGTAAAAAGAGCATAATTTCTTGTGTTTGCTTGGATTCTAAGCCATTTTCATCAATGGCACTGACGCGATAATAGTATTTTTCGCCCAAAATGATTTCGTTATCGATAAATTCTGGTGTTAAGACTTTGTTATAGCGTAAGGTTTCTCCAAAGAATCGTGAGTCTTTTTTATAAACAACATAT
>CALVAF010000059.1 GCA_944325475.1 uncultured Helicobacter sp. | reverse complement strand
AAGCAAATTTGATGGAGATAGCAAAGGTGGAATTGCACTTTCTATCGCTCATCAGCTTGGGATTCCGCTCCGATTTATTGGGGTTGGGGAGAAGATTCCAGATTTAGAGGTATTTATTCCTGAGCGCATAGTTGGGAGGCTTATGGGCGCTGGAGATATTCATTCTCTAGCAGAAAAAACCGCAGCAATCATCAGCGAAAAGGAAGCTAAGGACATTTCTAAAAAAATTAAAAAGGGTAGATTCACCTTTAATGACTTTCTAGCCCAAATGGATAATCTTAAAAAAATCGGTTCTATGCAGTCCATACTCTCGATGATTCCGGGGCTTTCAAATATGGCAAGCTCACTTAAAGACATTGATTTGGATAATTCTAAAGAAATCAAGCAAATAAGAGCGATAGTAAATTCTATGACACCGAAAGAAAGGGAAAATCCAGATTTGTTAAATGGTAGCAGAAAGAAGCGAATTGCTCTTGGGGCGGGAGTTGATGTGAGTGATGTGAATCGATTCTTAAAGCAGTTTGAAAACGCTGCAAGAATGGCGAAAAAATTCTCTGGCAAAGGCGGAATGAATGATTTGATGTCTTTGATGAAAGATGCAAGAATGGGCAATCTTAGACGATAGTTAAGTTTGTCTAAAGGAGAGTTTCTCTTCTTTAGACAGATTTACATCTGTAAAAGTTTTATTTTTTTAAGGAGTTTGCTTATGGCAACAGTTATTCGTCTAACCAAAATGGGACGTAAGAAAAAACCATTCTATCGAATTGTTGTGACAGATAGTAGAAAAAAAAGAGATGGAGGTTGGATTGAATCTCTTGGTTATTATAATCCCCTAACAGAGCCATCTGTTGTGAAGTTTGATGCAGAACGTTTGAAATACTGGGTGGGAGTTGGTGCGAAAATGAGTGAAAGAGTGCAGGCAATTACAAAATAATGGTTGAAGAATTTGTTGCACTTTATGCGAAAAAAATTGTCAGTGAACCCGAAAAAATTGTAGTGAATAAAAGGGGGCTAGACAAGAATTTTTATGAGATAGAAATCCTCTCTTCAACACAAGATGCAGGGAGATTGATTGGTAAAGATGGCAAGATGATTGGTGCTATTAAAACCATTATTTCTGGTTTAAAAGCTAAAGATGGGAATTCCTATCGCGTGATTGTAAAACCACAATAATGTTGCAAAAAAATAAAATCCAAAAAGATTGGGTTAGTGTTGCAAAAATAGGTCGTGCTGTGGGGGTAAAAGGCGAGGTTTTTTTACGCTTGCTGACGGATTTTCCAGAATCCTTGAAAGTAGGCGATAGCTATTTTACGCAAAATAGCATTTTAACAATCCAAAGCTACAACAAAGAAAATTCGCATGTAAAGTTTGTGCAGATCAATTCTCCAGAAGCAGCGAAGCAAATTGTGAATCTCATTCTTTATACCACACAGGATTTTACCAAAGAGCATTGCCATTTGAAAAAAGAAGAATTTTTTTGGTTTGAAATAATAGGGGGCAGAATCATTGAAGATAGTGAGATTTTGGGCGAGGTTAGCGAGATAGAGCGGCTTGGACAAAAGGATTTCTTGGTGGTCAAAACCGCAAAAAATCTTTATCAAAAAGGTTTGCCAAAGAGCTTCCTAATCCCCTATGAAATGCGTTATATCAAAGAAGTGGAGGCAAATGCCAAGCCCAAAATCATTCACACGCAGTTTTGCAAAGCAATTTTAGAAAATAGCTAATGCGTTTTTCTTTTGTGAGCTTATTCCCACATTTGGTAGAATCTTATTTTAGCGATTCAATTCTGCATCGTGCTTTGGAGAATCAAAAGATTTCTGTGGATTTTATTAATCCAAGGGAATTTAGCAAAAATCGTTTTTTGAAAGTTGATGATTACCAAATTGGAGGTGGAGCGGGGCTTGTCTTAGAGCCTTTTGCTATAAGCGAGGCTTTAGAATTGTTAAAATCCCACAGCTCCAAAGCTCATATTATTTTTCTTACCCCTTGTGGCAAAAATTTTAACCAAAAGGATTCAAGGCGGCTTGCAAAGAAGGAGCATATCATCTTTGTTTGTGGGCGTTATGAGGGGTTTGATGAACGACTTATTGAGATTTATGCTGATGAGGTTTTGAGTGTTGGGGATTTTATTTTGACAGGTGGCGAGTTAGCAGCTTTGTGCCTTTGTGATAGCATTTCAAGGCAGATTAATGGAGTGCTTGGAAATAGCAAATCGCTGGAGGGCGAGAGCTATGAGAAGTTTTTGTTAGAAGCGCCTAATTTTGTGAAGCCAAATACTTTTAAAAATTTAAGTTTCCCTTCAGAGTATTCAAAGGGAAATCATGCTAAAATCCACGATTTAAAATTAAAAGCATCAGAGGCGAAGACGCGATTCCACAGAATCGACCTCTATTGGCAATACAAACAAAGGTTGGAAAATGAGAAATAAATATATTCAGCATTTCGAAGAAGCACAAATGGCAGGGAAAGAGATTCCACAATTCAAAGCAGGAGATACTTTGAGAGTGGGGATTCGTATTTCAGAAGGCGACAAGACGAGAATCCAAAATTTTGAGGGAGTGTGCATTTCATTACGTGGAGTTGGCACGGGCAAGACTTTTACGATTCGCAAAATTGGTGCCAATGGGGTTGGAGTTGAGAGAATCTTCCCAATTTATTCTGAAAGTATTGATAGCATTAAAGTGCTTAAAATTGGACGTGTCAGGAGGGCAAAACTCTACTACTTACGCACAAGAAGCGGAAAAGCCGCGAGAATTAAAGAGATTAGAAAATAATCTCTTTTTTTCTTAAAGCATTTTCTCTTATTCTTCTTTATTTTTAAATCGTTGTTTTTTTGATTCTGTTATGTTCTGTTTCTATCAAAATTTCTAATTTAGCAAAAAATGGCATAAAAGTGGAATAAAGACAAAGGAGGATAAAATCCCAAAAGCAATGGCGCTTACTGCAAGGTTCGAATCAAGCTTGGCTTTCATAATCATCGCCCCTGCAAGCGTCATTGTAGGCATTGCAGATTCTAAAATTGCAATGATGGTTTGAGGTTCTAACTTGGCTTGAAAAAGCTTTAAAAGAGTGATAAAAATCATGGGTGCTAGAAGTGTCTTGCATAAAACTACGATAATTGTGGGTTTATAGGCGGTTTTAATCGCGCTAAACCCAAGCCCAAGTCCGATAGCAAAAAGCGCCACCGCCGTTGCAGAGTTTCCAAAAATAATAATGGGTTTAAAGATAAATTCTGGTAAGATAAAAGCCTTGCAAGCAAATCCCAATATTAAAGCGATGAAAGGTGGGAAAAGCACAATTTTTTTGATATTATCTAGCAAATTGAATTTTTGATTGCCTGCCAAAGAAAGGATAAAAGGACCTGCAAGCAAGATAGGAATGGCTGTGGCAAAGGCATCATAAAAAATCACCTCACTGATGAATGTCTCCCCATAAATCCCCGAAATAACGGGAATCCCCACAAAGAGTGTGTTACCAAAACAGGCTAGTAAAAACATGCTAACCAAAGTGCTTTTTGAAAATTTTAAAAATGCTCCAAGCCCCACTGCAAAGAGGGCTGCTAAAATGCAAGAAAGCAATCCGCCAAGGATTAACACAATGAGGTTGAAGTCAAAATTAAGATGATAAATCTTGTCAAAAATCAAGCAAGGCAAGGCAAAAAAAATTGCAAAATCTAAAAACATACGCGATTGTTTTTGTTTCAAAACGCCAATTCTCTTTGCCAAATATCCGCCAAGTAGCAGCACAAAAATCGTAAATAAGGGGGTAAAAACAAACATTATGCCATCCTAAAAAGCGTAATTATAATCCCAAAAAATTAAAAGAAGCTAAGAAATTGACCACTAGCTATTTTATTATCATTGTCTTGCAATTTGCATTTGAAAAAATCTGCACTATAATTACCTACCCATATCTTCACATTTTCCCATACTTGCAAATCTGCAATTAAAGAAGCTGTGTGGTTTCCACTCACACAACACCATTTTCAATCAAAGTTTTTCTATTTAAAATTAAAGCGCTTTGATTCATTTTAAAATTTCTTCTTTATTTTATGCTAAATTCCTTTTAAACTAAAAAAGTTATTTAAAGAAAGAGAAGAGATTATAGATTGGTATGAGTGGCAAATAGAGATAAAAGAATTGGTATAGTCAAATCCTTAAATAACAAAATAAATTATCCATTGGCTTCTACAACAAAGGATTTAATAATCATGATTTACTATTCCTTTTTTAGAATCCACTTAATGAGGATAGTAAATAGCTTACTTTTGAAAAGTCTTTTTTGAAGCAATGTTTTTAGAATAATAAAAGGGGATTGTAAGTATCTAATATTATCTTGGTGCAACTAAATTAATGTCAAATGATTTTATGATACTTTATGTAAGAATTGCTATTTTGTGAAAAAATCTAGGCTTAATTTTTTATTTTAAATCAAAGTGTTTTTACAAACAATTCCCTTTTATTATACTTTTTAAATATTTAATTTAAAGATTATATTTTGAAATAAAGTATTTGATTGTGATTTACCCAGAGGTTTAATTTCAAATTTGATTCTTGAATGTGCAATCACAATCTTATTTTATTGTTTAAGCGATAGATTGCACCTAAAGGCTTTACAATGACGCATTAGAATCTTTTAAGATCCACCCATGATTCTGCTCTTGCAAAATCACTACAAAAAAGCGGAGAAATCCCCGCTCATTTTTATTTTGCAACGATACTTAGGATTCTGCCCCCACGATTGATTAGCATTCGCTTGGGTTGCCCTTTGTAACGTTTCAGCGTGTCATTAAAAGATTTCAAATCTGAAATTACAAAGCTTTCAATTTGAATAATAATATCACCCTCTCTAAACCCAAGCTCCTCTGCCCTACTATTAGTCGCTACTTGTGTGATGAAAATCCCTTGAATATTGTTTGGGATTCCATAGTTATTTTTGATGTCGGTTGTGAGTTCTGAAACCTCAAGTCCCTGTATGCCATCCACTTCTTTAGTGAGAGATTGTGTGCTAGGGAGTTTAGCTAGACTAAGGGTTAGGTTCTGCTCTTTTTTATCTCTGATAATCGTGAGATTGACCTTGTCTTTTGGGCTAAAAGTGCCGATATAGTTTTTGAGTTCGGCTGCAGATTTGATAGGCTTCCCATTGACTTTGGTAATCAAATCCCAAATTTTCAAACCGCCCTTTTGTGCTGGTGAATCTTTTTCGATAGAAATTACCACCGCCCCATTTTGATTCTTATAAACTTCTTTTAAATCGCCGCTAATATCCTGAATGCTCACGCCAAGATAGCCACGTTCAATCACGCCATCTTCAATCAACGCCTTTGAAATTTTCTTCACCATTTCTGAGGGAATTGCAAAGCCAATTCCGTGATTTCCCCCGGTGCGAGAAAGGATGGCAGTATTAATCCCAATTAGCCCACCACGACTATCCACCAATGCCCCACCGCTATTTCCGGGATTGATAGAAGCATCTGTTTGAATGAAATTTTCATAATCATTAATTCCAATCCCACTTTTATTGAGTGCTGAAATGATTCCTTGTGTTACACTTTCGCCCACGCCAAAGGGATTCCCAATGGCAAAAACCACATCGCCTACTTGCAAATCATCGCTTGAGGCAAATTTCAAAAAGGGTAGATTTTTCGCATTGATTTTTACAATGGCTAAATCACTTTTCTTATCTCTGCCGATGATTTTTGCCTCATATTCTTTATTGGAATCTGGCAATGCAACGATGATTTTATCCGCACCCTCAACAACATGATTATTGGTAACAATATAGCCATCACTTGAGATAATCACGCCACTTCCAAGACTACGTTCGACCCTATCTTTAGGCACGATTGCCCCAAAAGCATCGCCAAAAAACTGCCTGAAAAATGGATCATTTAAAAGCGGGTGTCCTTGCATATTTGCCGCCTTTACCTTTTTTTGCGTGGAGATATTTACTACACCCTTTTTAGCCTCTTTAATTGAATCATAAAAAGAGTAAATTTTGTTTTGTGAAACATCGGGGGTTTCCCTAGAAATGATATTGGGGAGTGTGCTGACCTCAAAGGCAAGGACATTTCCAGCAAACAACGCCCCTAAAAGAAAGGTTTTGATTCTCATTTGCTCTCCTTTATAAATAAAATGAATAAAAGAATTATTACAAAAAAAATGTAAATCGATAAATAATAAAGGCGATGAATTTCAATTTTTTTAATTTCTTGTCAAATTAGCGCTTGTGTCATTGAGAGAATTGGCGTAGTAGATTTGTGGCAATCTATGATTAAAGAATCTCTTGATAGAATAAAAAGCACAAGAGGTTTATAAAATAAGGGGATTGCTTGGAATTTGTTAGCACCAATCCACATTGCATATTAAATTCTCTGCTTTCTCTTTTAAAAATTAAGAATTAATATTTCTATAAAAGCTTGTTTTCAAAACGGATTTTGCATTTTGAATCCTTTGATTTTGCAGCCGCAGTAGTATTATTTTGAAATCTACTTTTGATTTTATGGTTATTGGTGCTTTTTGTTATTTAAATTTATTTAAAATTAAAGCACAAGTATGAGTAGTGCTTCCCATACATGTTTTGCTGCATCTGCTAATGCACAATCTGCCTATGATTCTACACTGCAAGTAAAATAATCCATGCTGAAAACTCATTTTATTCCATAGATTTTAACAACATTTTTGCTATAATGCGAACTCTTATCATTTTTGGTAGCTTTTAAAAGCTCAAAATCAAAGGAATCCTATGTCAAAATCCAAAATTTACTCTGTTTTATCTGCATTTTATCTGCTATTTATCGCTCTAAGTGCGGGTTTGATTCTTTCAAGTGCCTTTAGCGCTCCTGTGATTTTCCATGCCTCTAGTCTTGTGGAAGGGCTTGAGATTACTTTGTCTCAATCAGGGATTTTGATGACACACATCTTTACAAAAATAAATTTTTTATTAAATGCCCTCGCTCTTTTTATTCTGATTTATGAGTTAATCGCCCTGCAAACCATGCGCCAAAAGCTCACTCCCTTACTTGGTTTTATCAATGTCATTTTGATTCTGCTTTTTACTCTTTATTACACATCTTACATCATCGAAGCCCAAAAAATAGGCGAAACAGCAATTCACACTTTAGAATTTGACCAAATGCACAAGCAATCGGAATTAGTTTTCAAAACCCTATTTTTTACACTTATTTTGCTTTTCTTTTCGCGGTTTTTTAGCATTCTCAATAACGTTTGCAAAGGTAAATAAATTCACAAAAATTGCAAGGGCTCCGCTCTTTGCAAAGCTCAAAAGAAAACTCTTCTTTTGCCTCTTTAAATCCCTGCAATTTCTCTAAAAGCTTCTGTGTCTTCTCTTGCAAAACTTCCTCTTTTTTTATTTTTGCCTCATAAATATCATAAAATCCCGCCTCAATTTCACAAGATTCTTTGCCACAAGATTCTTGAAATGCCAAAGCATACAGCACAAGCTGAAAATCCTTAGTAGAATCAACACTTCGAAGTGTGCTAACCTTTAGATTTTTTTTATATTTGTAATCCAGTACTAAAGCGCTCTTGCCCCTCTTGTCGATTCTGTCAATCCTGCCTTTAAAGAGAATCCCATCCACAAAAAGCGAAAATTCCTTCTCAAACTCCACTGGAATCCACCCTTGTGCCAAATGCCTTTCTTCAGCTCTAAAAAACCCTTGCAGATACGCTTTTGCCACCTCTAACTCAAAAGACTCTTTTTTGCTTTTGCTGCCTTGTAGATTCTCATAAGCTTCCTGCTGTAATTTCTCAAAATCCCAATGATTCATAAAATTAACATAAGCTTTTTGTAGAGATTCGTGGATTTTGGTGCCTACATTGAATCGCTTTTGTTCCCTATACCCCAAAACATAGCGGTAATAATATTTTCGCTTACAAGTTAGCAAACACTCTAACTTAGTCGCACTCATCACACCCAAATCCAAAGGTGCAATGATTTCTCTTTCTTTATAATTTAATGCCTTCCCACTTAAAAAATACTCCCCATATTTTAAAGCCGCTTTGTAAATTGGGGTGTTTTTGAAAATCCTCTCTTCTAGTAAAAACCTTGAGGGTTCTTCCTCTTCATTTTTCACAAACATCACGCAAATTTCTTTACATCGCTCAAAAAGCTTTGCATAATAGTATTTTTGGAGGTTTTCCCTATCTTTTCTTGTGGGTAATCCGACTTTTTGGCGAATGAGAGAATTTAGAAAAATATCTTTTTGACTGACCTTTGGAACATTACTTTGGCTAAATTCTGGCAAAATCACATAAGAAAACGCAATGCCCCTAGTCTCCAAAATCCCCATAACGCTAATGCGACCACCTCCAATATCATCGAGAGTTTCTTTTTTTAACATCATAAAAAAAGTATCGATTTTATCTTTGGTTTGCAAGGAGTCTAAATACTTCAATCCAAAGGCAAAATACTCCAATCTTTGCAAAATAATTTTTTTTGCCTCCCTATCCTCCCAAGTGTTTTCTTGCGATTCTGTGATGAGTCTCTCAAACTCCTCAAAACTCTGCACTGATTCTGCAAGCTCTTCAATCCTCTTTAAAAAGGCGGTTTCTTGCAATTTTTTTCCCATTGCGAAGTTAAAATTCC
>CALVAF010000058.1 GCA_944325475.1 uncultured Helicobacter sp. | reverse complement strand
TTTTAAAGAAAAATTCCAAGCAAATGGAGGAAATTGGAATTTTAACAATCAAGAAGCTAATTTAATTCTTAACTTTGATATAACAAAAATCAAACAAGACGAACAAGACACAAAAGTTTCACTCAACCATATTGAGATTACATCAAATTCCTTGCAAGTGGATTCTATTTTGGGCGGTAGCTCTAATTTTAATGTAGAAAATCCGCTTGAAGACACTTATTCTTTCAATATCAATGCTAAAGATGTTAGATTAAATAACCAAACCAATGTTTTCCATAATTCCAACATTACAGGAAACACGACCTTTAACACTAGCTCTTCTTTGCATCTTGGTGGAGGAAATCTAAATATCAATGGTGATGCTACTTTTGATAAGGTAGCTGGTTTTAATGTGGAAAATGCTATCTCTTTAGAATCAGGTCAATTCAATGTTACAGGCAACTTAAATATGACTAACAACACAAGTGTAAGTTTTGGCTCAATCGATAGAAGCTGGAATAACAACAACCAAGGAATCTATGTAGGCAAAACCGCTACAATTTCAGGAAATACCTTTAATATCCAAAGTTCTAATTTGCCGCTTGGCACACTAAATCTTATCACTGCTGGGACAATCGCAAATGCAAACGACTTTGGCACAAATGGCACTATGGGAGACAATAAGATAAATAGCATTTATTACACAAAAGACCTTACAACCATGCTAACACCAACCAACCAAAGTCTCCTCAATCAACATCTTATTCTTATACATGTCATTGACGCTAAGACCGCACATGAGAAATACATTAGCTACAATCTTGAGCTTTCAGAAGACAAAAAAACAATCTTTATCAAAGGAGAAATGACTGAAGACTTTAAAGATATTTTCAATGAAAACCAAACTTTTTCTAGCCTTCAAACTTTTGCAAACGAGCTTACAGCAACAGAGGAAAGTTATATTACCCAAGCAAGCAATACATTAACTACACTACAAAGCGCTACTAACTTCATAATAACAGATTTAGAAAGTGAAAAAACTCGTTTAGAGAGTGAGAAAACTACTTTGGAAAATCAAAAAGCAGAGCTTGATAAACAACTTGCAGAAGCAGATGATGAAACAAAAAAAAACAGAATTACAAAATCAAATCAATACTTTAAACACTCAAATTGCCAACAATCAAGAAATGCTAACTCAAAACACAAACAATCTTAACTCTAATAATAATGAGCTTGAAGCCATCAAAGCTGCAATTACTAATTTAACAGAGAGAAAAACTGAACTCAACCAACTTCAAACACAAATTTCTAGTTTAACAGATGGCACTACAAATGCAGAAAAAACACAAAAGCTTATTGAATTAAAAATCCTTATACTTCAAGCTTTAGCGCCTAGAATTAATGCAGAGGATTATTCTTTGACAAATAGCATTTTAGAGGCAATAAAAACTCGCAATGATTATGCTTTGTTTGGTGAGATTATTTTAAATGGTATGAATGAGAAGCTCGCTCCACTGGTTTCTTTGGCAAAAAATTCAGGAAACACTGGCGAATCTGTTAAAATCCTCTCAAGTATTGCAGGTTCAAACCTCCACACCCAACAAATATCGCAAGTTATCGCTAACCAAACATTCTTCAAAGACATTAGAGATTCTGCAAGAAGCGCGACAAACTTCACAGACGCTTCCTCATCAATGATGACTGCAATTAATGTTTCTAATGATATGGCAATTAGCTCTCAAATTGCAAGAGCAAACAATCCTTATCAATCACTCTCCAAAGAAAAATTTGCAGCTTCAACTGCTAGCAGAAGTGATGCAGTTTATAGCTATTATGAAACTTATAATGCGGCTATATGGGCAAATGCTTTTGGGGGTGCCAATATTATTGATGGCAAATCTGGTGGATTGTATGGGATTAGCATAGGTATTGATGAAAATGTAACAGATAATTTTTTATTTGGTGTTTATGTAACTTATGCAAATACAGAATTACAAGATACTTTGCTTAACCAAGAATCTGATAACTTCCAAATTGGTGTTTATTCTCAAATCAAAATTGCTCCAACTTGGGAGCTTAACCTAAGAGCTTATGGACAACTTGGACAAACCAACCAAAGAGTTTCAAACATCGCTGGAGTAAATACCTCTGATTTTAATAAAAAATTCTTTGGAATTAGCGCAAATGTGGGTAAAGTCTTTGATATGGATAATGGATTTTTCTTAAAACCATTTGCTGGAGTGAATTACTACTATTCTCACACACCTAGCTATACAGAGCATGGAACTATCTTGGCTCAAAGCGTCGAATCTAACACAAACAATTCTGTCAGCTTAGAAATAGGATTAGAAGCTAGAAAATACTTTAGCCCTTCATCATATTTATTTGTAACTCCAAAAATCGAACAATACATCATCAATAATGGTGATGATTATGTGGGGAGATTCGTAGGTTCTAGCACAAGCTTTAGCATTGCAGGAGAAGACAAAAAGAAAACTTATGGACAACTTGTAATGGGTGGTAATGTAGAAATCACTGATGCTCTATCTTTAAATGCGGGAATTGGTGCCAAACAAATCTTAGCAGGCAAAGTGGATTCTAAAAATGAAACTTATATTAGTGGTAATGTAGGAATCAAATATAGATTCTAATCATACTATCAAACTCAAGGTTTTTGCCTTGGGTCTTATGAAACTTCAAAGTTAATCGATAAAAAGCTGGAAAATCACCACACAAACCAACTTACTTTTAAAAATTTCATTCCTCTTTAGCCCTTTTGGCTAGAGATATCTCTTTGAGCTATCCAATCAATCCAGCGAAAAACTAACAATCCTAAAAACAAAATCCCATATTTACAGAAAATAATTCAACAAAATAATAGCAGTAAAAGTCTATGAAATCTTAAATTAATAGCCCTAGACAATTCCAATAAACTTGTAAGTAATCATTAAAAAACACAAAACAAATTAATGGTAGCTTGATAACTTTTTGCCCCAAAATTTTACAAACAAACTACCATTCTACTCATTTTATACTGAAGCATTAAAACTTTGTAAGCCAAATCAATTAACAATCAAAAATAAAAAGCATTGCGAGATTCTAGCAAATTTATTCGTTGCAATCCTTCCTAAAATTTCTGCAATCAATTACTTCTTAGCAAGGTATTTAAAAGAATCCTTTGCATTTTGACAATCTTGGTTAATTTTATAAATCTCAATACCACATTCCAAAAAAACTTTTGCAGTGTTTTTACAAGCTTTTTTGACTAGCACTGCTTGGCAGTCCTTGATAATCTCCCCTAAAACATTATGCTCTAGCTTGTGTGCAATTTGCTCCTCTTGTGTCATATCAGAATCTTTATGAGAACAACCCTCGCTCGCCTCTACATTTCCACGTGGATTCTCCCGCAGCTCTAACAAACTAAACTGCTTAAACATTCCACTTCCCTTTTGCTCAAAAACCGCAAAAAACGGCGTGTGTCCAGTATTCCCAAAGATTCTTAAACTTTCATCATAAACAGGCACGGCTATTTTCATTGATAATCCTTTATTATTTTATTTTTCATCAAGTAGGCTAAAGAGATTCTGCTCCTCTTCCCTTCCACTAAATCGCTCTTCAAACTCCCCTAACTCCACACCAAAAACTAAAGCAAAATTATATTTTCGCAACAAAACTAGAGAAAAAAGCTCCTCTTTATCCACATAAGTCTGAACCTCCGCATAGGGCGCAAAAAGCTCTTGATAAATTTTGGGGATAAAAAGCACGAGTTTTGCCCACTTCGCATACAGGCTAAAATACGCCAAAAACTGCTTATAGAGATGAATTTCCACGCAAGTTAGCGCGACTTTATTAGTCGCACCGGGCTTAGAGATAAACCCACGTTCATCTAAATACAAAGGTTTAAAGCTTGAAATCCCCTCTAAATTTGCCAAATCCACCTCAAAAAAATGCTCTTCAGCAAACTTCACCACTCTTGCTAAAGGCTGCACAAAAAGCTTGGGTAAGGGCAAAGAATAATCAATGGATTGGTAAAAAACTTTGATTCCAAACAAAGAAAAGGAATTAATTACAAAAGGCAAGGCTTCATCGGGGATTTTTTGGAGGTTTAGCGTTTTGATTTCTTGTTGCAATTGCGGAAGTTTCTCAAACTCCACTTTTGCATGATTATCATACAAGAGATAGGCAAACTCCCCACCCTCAACCACAAAAGCAATCAATTCCACCAAAGACCCGCTGCAATAAGCAAAATTCTTTTTAGGAATCAAAATTTGTCGGCTTAGCTCGTATTCCTCACTATTTAGGGCATATAAAATTTTGTTATTAATAATCAAATAATGTCGCAAGATTCGCAAAAGCGATTCTTCTAAATTTTCGACACTAATCCAAGCCACCTCACAATCACTCATTGCAATTTCCCCACTAAAAAGAATCCCAAAAGCACCTAGCTCAATCGCCTTTTGAATCTCCTTTGTGTCTTGAGAAACAAACAAATCTCCTTTTTTGACTTTCTCCACATTATCGCAAATCTGACTAAAAAATGAGATACTAGGCTGATTTAAAAGCGTGCCAAACGCAACTTCAACAATCTCATTCACACCCATTTGGACGCCTCTTTTTTTCACAACAATCCTTTAACTAATTTTAGTCCCATTTTTTCTGTGGCTTTGCGGCATAATAAACGATACTCCCGCTTCATCTTTAGCTGCTAGAATCATTCCCTCGCTTATCTCACCCATTAATTTAGCGGGCTTAAGATTAGCTAACACACACACTTGCTTACCTATCAAATCCTGTGGCGCATAGTAGGCTTTGATTCCTGCTAAAATCTGTCTTACTCTGCTCTCGCCCAAATCCACCTTAAGCCTCAAAAGTTTCTCGCTTTTAGGCAGAATCTCTGCTTCTACAATCGTCCCTACTTTGATTTCTACTTTCGAAAAATCCTCTTTTGAAATGACATTTTCTATCATTAGTGGCTCTAATTTCTGCAAATCCTGCTTATCATCTACTTTAGGGCTTACTTCTACCTCTTTTGGTGCTTCCTCAATCTTTGGAAAAAGGGCTGGAATGGGGCTAAGCGAGATTTCATTTAGCACCTTATCCTCTAACACAAAATTACGATAATTCTCTGCATTTGATTCTAGCCCAAACACATTTAAAATTTTCTGCACACAATCTGGCATACAGGGATACAAGCTTAACGCACCCTTAATCAGCAAGTTTGCCACAAACACCAAAAGCTCTGCTACTTCTTTTTCTTTCTGCTCTTTAATAAGCCTCCAAGGCTCTTTTTTTGCAATAATTCCATTCCCAAGGTTAAAGATTTTCCAAATCTCCTCCAAATAACGATGAATCTGCACTTCCTCCATAAATTTTGAAAGACTACCTAAAATCTCCTTAACTTCCTTAGATTCTGCTTCAAAAGACCGCTTATAGCTCTCTAACTCCACCTTTAAGGAATTTCCAAAATATTTCGCCCCCATTCCCAAAAGACGATTTAAAAGATTCCCCAAATCATTTCCTAAATCTGCATTAAACCGCTCTATCAACGCTTTTTGCGAAAAATCTCCATCTTGCCCAAAAGGCACTTCCCGCAGCACAAAATACCGAAAACAATCAATCCCATAAGATTCCACGACTTCTTTTGGATTGACCACATTACCGATACTTTTACTCATTTTTGCACCCTCTTTAGTCCACCAACCATGTGCTGCAATATGCTTTGGTAGCGGCAATTCCAAACTCATCAAAAACGCCGGCCAATACACCGCATGGAATCGCAAAATATCCTTACCCACAAGATGATAACTTGCAGGCCAAAATTCCATTTTGTTTTGCTTGGAATTTTCATAACCCAAAGCACTAAGATAATTCATTAACGCATCCAACCACACATACATCACAAACTTACAATCATCACCCTCAATCCCACTAGGTAACCTAATCCCCCAATCAAAATTACTCCGCGTGATAGACAAATCCTCCAAACCTGCCTTAATAAAATTAATCACTTCATTACGGCGCATTCGAGGCAAAATACAATCAGGATTTGCCTCAATCCACTCTAGTAGCCTCTCCTCATAAGCACTCAATCTAAAAAAATAACTCTCTTCTTTTAAAAGACTTGTTTCTTTGCCACAATCTGGGCAGTTTTTGTGATTGACAAGCTGGGATTTTGCAAAAAATGATTCACAAGAAATGCAGTAATTCCCCTCATACTCGCCCTTATAAATATCACCCTTTTGAAACATCTTAGCAAATACATTTTGCACACTCTCTTTATGATAAGAATCAGTGGTACGGATAAAAACATCATAGCTAATTCCAAAGCTATCCCAGAGATTTTTAAACTTTGCAGCAATCTCATCAACATATTCTTTGGGGTTTTTATGATTTTTTTGTGCAGATTGTTGGATTTTTTGCCCATGTTCGTCTGTGCCTGTGAGAAACCACACTTCCTCATTTTGCATTCTATGGAATCGCGCTAAAGTATCAACAATAATTGTCGTATAAGCATGTCCGATATGCGGGACATCATTGACATAATAAATCGGGGTTGTGATATAAAATTTAGAACTCAAAACTTCCTCCATTCCCTTTATTCATACTAAGATAAACCGCGCTCACATAACGATTCCTAACACTACAATCCAAGATTTTCTGACATTGCAAACAACTGAAGAAATTCTGCTCTCTTTGGCATTCTTGTAAGACTTTAGTGTTTTCTTGAAGATTTAAAACCACCATTTCTTCAAAACTTTCTTTTTTCTCACATCTCGCAGCTTCTCTGCAAAACTCGCAACTAGAAACATTATGCCGACTTTGACATTCTTTCAAATCCCTTAGGGCTACTTCTGTATTCTCAATAACTTCTGACAAATTCTATCTCCTCTTTACTTCCAAAAAAACAAGATGTCGTATCATGCAAATGGCTTGGAACAAGCTCTAAAAGCTCCTTTTGTCCATTAATAGCCCCTCCCCCTGCCCTCTTAAAAATGAAAGCAAATGGAAACACTTCAAAAAGCATTCTAAGCTTCCCTTTAGGAGAATCTTGCGTGCTTGGATAAGAAAACAATCCTCCGCCTTTAACCAAAATGTGGTGCAAATCTGGCACCATTCCACCACTATACCGCAGACGATATCCGTTTTCAAACAATGATTCCATCTTAGCTTTATGCTCCTTGCTCCAATATTTTTGCGTCCCACCGGGGGCATTAAGCTTACCTTTTTCTTTGAGAATCAGGGTTTTTTGAAATTCGAAATTCTCGCCATTAAACACATAATAATCCACTCCCTCTTTAAGCACAGAGGCAAAGCCAATTCCCACTACCATGCCATACACCACATATGCAGCTGCTATGAGATTTTGAGGTAAAAAATCCCCTTGGTAGATTCCAATGATACTCCCCACGCTCAAATTCGCCCCCATAAGTGAAGAGCCATCAAGGGGGTCATAAGCGATGCTATAAGCCCCATTTTCGTGGAATCTCACCGCTTCTTCTTGCTCCTCACTGCAAATTTGACACACGATTTTTAGCTCTTGGAGAGAATCCTGAAAAATCTTATCAGCTAACACATCAGCTTGAAGCTGTAAATCACCCGTCTTGTTGGTCGTTTGAGCGTATTCACCCATACTTTTTTTAAGCACTTCATACACTTTTAGTGAAGCACTTTTTATGACTGCAAAAATACTCTCTAAATCCTGCTCTAGCTGCTTTTGCATTCCAAAAACTCCAAAAATGAATGGTTCATTATACCTAAAAATATGTTTTTTATGGCTTATTGTGCGGAATTTTAGAAAGAACTTCCCACTTTTTTGCTAAAATTACCCCCATTAAAACAACAAAGGCAAAACAATGTTAGTTGCTCCAAGCATTCTTTCAGCCGATTTTGGTAAGCTCAATGAGGAAATCAAAGCCATTTGCAAGGCAGGTTGTGATTTGATTCATATTGATGTCATGGATGGGCATTTTGTCCCTAATCTCACAATGGGTCCAGTGGTAGTTAGCGCTGTCACAAAAGCTGCCACAAAGCCACTTGATATTCATTTAATGGTGCAAAACAATAACTTTTTTGTGGATTTATTCGCCCCACTTAAACCCCAATACCTTTCTTTTCATATCGAAGAAGAGAAGCATGCCAACCGCCTTGTCCAAAAAATCCGCAATTATGGAATCTCCCCTGCAATCGTGCTTAATCCGCACACGCCTTTAGAATGTATAGATTATTTACTAGAATCGGTGGATATGATTTTATTAATGAGTGTGAATCCGGGCTTTGGAGGGCAAAAATTTATCCCTAATGTTTTAGATAAAATCAAACTTTTAAAGGACAAAATTGAAAGCAAAAATCCTCGCTGTCTTATTGAAGTTGATGGTGGGGTAAG
>CALVAF010000057.1 GCA_944325475.1 uncultured Helicobacter sp. | reverse complement strand
AAAGAACAAGATGCTTTAAAGCTGCTTGAAACTGCACTAAAGGAGGGCAAAATTACTGCTGATACCAGCCCCATTGAACCAGCAAGTGGTAACACAGGTATCGGACTAGCTGCTGTATGTGCTGCTAAGGGGATTAAACTAATCCTTACAATGCCAGAATCCATGAGTATTGAAAGGCGCAAATTGCTTAGTGCTTTTGGAGCAAAGCTAGAGCTAACCCCTGCTGCGCAAGGAATGAAAGGGGCAGTCAATCGCTCTTTGGAATTACAAAAAGAGATTCCAAATTCGCTTGTCTTACAACAATTCCAAAACCCAGCCAATCCTGAAATTCACAGAAAAACTACGGCATTAGAGATTTTAGAAGCTCTAGATGGTAAAATTGATGTGTTTGTAAGTGCTGTGGGGACGGGAGGGAGTCTAAGCGGTGTTGGTCCGGTACTTAAGGAGAAAAATCCTAATGTAAAAATTATCGCTGTTGAACCCATTAATTCTCCTGTTCTTAGCGGTGGAAATCCAGGAGCACACAAGATTCAAGGTATTGGCGCAGGATTTGTCCCAGAAATTTTAGACACAAGCCTCATTGATGAGATTTTACAAGTGGATGCCAATTGGGCAACAGAGCAATCGCGCAAAATCGCTAAAAATGAGGGTGTGTTAGTGGGAATCTCAAGTGGGGCAAATCTCTGGGCGGCATCCGAAATTGCTAAAAAATACCCCGGCAAAAATATTGTGACGATTTTATGCGATACAGGGGAACGATACTTAAGCACAGATTTGTTTGAGTAGATTTAAAAATAAATTCGTCTTTGGGTAATCATAGGGTTTAACAATAAGCCCTTAAATAAATTGAGAAGGCAAGGTAAGGGAGTTACCCAATGTGGTAAAGCTAAGATGAAGCAAACTTCCAAAACGAAGTTTCTTTAGAAAAGCACCTAAGAGACGAATTTACCTTGCCAATTACAAACCTATAAAAACAGATTTAAACCTCGCGCAAACAGGTTATAACCTAATAACGCGCAGCGGAGGGGTCAGAGTTTAGCTTTAAGCCCCAATAACAAGTTACAAAGCAACTTGCATAAGAAACAATGAAAATCCCCCAAGAGACTGAATTTACCTGAATGCACTGAAATTATAGAAACTAAACCGCTAGATTCTATAAATAAATTTAAAAACCCACTGCAAATAGCAAATCTTAAAACAACTCACACAACACCAACAAACCCTTATTCCCCATTCATTAACTTTTCGTTTTTTTTGTGAGGATTAGCTTTTTATTTACACAAAAAAGGGTTTTACAATGCTGGGATCACTTAAGCGACAAATCAAAAAGAACAAATGGCTTTATGCTTTTTTAGCAAATCACAAACAACACCAAACCATACACCAAAAAATAGAATCTATCATCGCTAAAACTACCCCTCAAGCATTCTTGCATAATCTTGATATAGATATTACCGCCCATTGCAACCTAAACTGCTATAGTTGCGATCATTTCTCGCAGCTTGCGGATTCTGAAGTCTATGACCTAGAGCAGTACCAAAAAGATATGGCACAGCTCTCGACACTCACACAAGGTATGATACAAAAAATCCAAATCATCGGTGGGGAGCCACTTTTAAACAAGCAATGCAAGGAGTATTGTGCTATTGCTCGCACATATTTCCCACAAAGCAGAATCTGCATTATCACTAATGCCATCTTACTTCTCAAACAAGAAGAAGCCTTTTGGGAAAGCTGCCGCGATAATCGTATCGAAATCACACCCACAAAATACCCTATACGCATTGATTGGGAGGCAATCAAGCAAAAATGTGAGCAATACAATGTCGTGTTTGATTTTTTCAACCAAGCACCAGAGAAATATAGCTACAAAACCTGCCTTAATCCCGAGGGTAACCTCGACCCAACGCAAAGCTTTATATCCTGCCATAGAGCAAATCACTGCACACAGCTTAAAGATAGCAGAATCTACCCATGCTCTATCACAGCAAGTATCAAATACTTTAATAAGCACTTTAAGCAAAACTTGCAAACTAGCAGCATAGTTTTATCTAAGAAATGTTGTTATGCAAATCACACAACAAAAAGTATGCTAAAAAGCGTGGGAGGTTTAAGTTTGCTCCCAAGCTTTTAACCCCTTCTTTATCTAATCATTCCTTTATCCTATCACTCTGCCTATCATTCCCCTATCACTCCACCGCTATGACTTTTTCATCAAGCTTTTTGCTAGCTCTTTGCTTGTTTTTAGATCCACCTTGCCACTGCCAAGCATAGGGATTGCATCCACCACATAATATTCACTAGGTTTTTTTAGAGGGATAATCTCTGATTTTTTGATAATCTCAATAATCTCCTCATGCGTATCATCAGGCGCTTCTAGCAAGAGAGCGATTTTTTCGCCTTTTTTGCTATCTTCTAAGCCAACCGCACAAAACTTCACCTCACTTGTAATGCCCTTATGTTTAAGGGCTTTTGTTATCTCTTCTTCTACGCTAGAAAGGCTAATCATCTCGCCACCAATCTTTGCAAAACGCGAATACCTATCGGTAATATGCAAAAACCCATCAGAATCTAAATACCCCTTATCCCCGCTTTTATACCAGCGTATTCCATTGATTTCTACTATAACTTCATTGGTTTTTGCTTCGTCATTGAGATACCCCACCATAATCTGATGACCGCCAATAAGTATCAGCCCATGCTCTCCTGTGGGCAATTCCTCTAAGGTATCATAATCCACGATTCTAATAGCTGTGCCTGGTAGCGGCATACCCACACTTCCCTCTTTGTTTGCCCTATGCACCTGCCAAAATGTCGCATCAAACTCATCTGGGAGATTCACACTCGCCACAGGTGTTGTTTCGGTCGCTCCATAACCCTCATAAATAGGCTTATTAAACTTCATCGTGTAGTTCTCGCGCACTTCACTTTTAAGTTTCTCTGCTCCTGCGACAGTTAGGCGAATGCTCTCAAACATCACTCTATCGATTTTGGGATTTCTAGCATAGATTCCAAGCAGGGTAGAAGTAGCACACATAATCGTTACTTTATTTTGCGCGATAGCCTTTGCCACCCCTACAGAATCTGTGGGGTCTGCGTGCGTAACAGCTAACATATTCTCAATTAATGGCATAAAGGTCGTAACGGTCAAGCCAAAGGCGTGGAAAGGAGGCAAGGAGGCTAGCATACAATCATCATTGCGAGCATGTATCACATCAGCAATTTGGGCGATGTTGCTCATGATATTGAGATTACTAAGCATCACGCCCTTTGGCGTCCCCTCGCTACCGCTACTAAAGAGAATCGCACATACAGAATCTATCTTGCTATCCCTAGCAAATAAAAGCTTCGAAAGCCATGTTGGCATAATGCTTGTTATGAGCATATTGAGGATAAAGGCGCTTTTTTTGTTTTTAATCGCGCCCACAATATCTTCCATAAAATGCAAGCTAACGCCGCTAAAATCAAACTCTACGCCCTTATCTTTTAGCTTGTGTAAGAATTTCTTTGAAGTATAGATATGCGTGAGCTGTGTGGATTGCATAGCGGCTTTTATGGCGTTAGCTCCTGCTGTGAAGTTAAGATTTATGACTATTTTTCCAGCAAGGAGTGTGGCAAAATTACAAATAATGCTTGCAAGTGAAGAAGGTAGCAAAATCCCCACACAATCATTAGGGAGTGAGTAGGGTGAGGTTTGCTTTGGCAATGGGGCAAAAGAGAGCCCTTTTATGTCTTGACTAAGCATAATGCAGAGTGTTAAAAGTCTGCGGTATGACATACTGCCAGATTGTGTGTCTATGATAGCAATATCGCTACCACCTCTCTTGCAAGATTCTATAAATGCTCCAGCGAGTGTGGGGGAGTTTTGGCATTGATGCTCCCATGCTTTAAAGCTCATCTCAAACACCTTTGCCTTTACCTTATCTTTTTGCGTATGGAGTCCTAGAGGTTCGCCAAAGGCAATGCTTACATTGCGTTTGCTAAAGCTTTTTTTGCGTTCTCTAAATTGCTCATTGCTTCGGCTAAAGATACTCCCCCACATACCGCGTATGTAAAAAGGCAGGATAACCGCCTTGCTTTCATCAACACCTTGTGCGATTTTCTCAAATCCGCTTTTAAATTCATTTAAATGTCCATGCCTGCTAATAATCCCTTCAGGAAACAAACACACAATATCTCCATTGCTTAGATGTTTTTGGATTTGCTCAATAGCCCCGCGACTACCCAAGCTAGAGACAGGAATAATCCCAAACAAATCTAAAAAAACCTTAATATACCAACGCGAATAAATGCTTCGCTCCATCACAAAATACACCTTTTTTGGCACCGCCATTTGCACAATAGCCCAGTCGATAAAAGAGATGTGATTTCCTAGCATAAGCACACCGCCACTTTGTGGGATATTATTAAACCCCTCTACGATGAGGCGATAACGCTGTAAAATAGCAATGCTCACAAGAGTTCGCACGAGCGAGAAAGGTAGGAGTTTTATCATATATATCATCACAATGCCACTTAAAATCGCACTGATATAAAAAAGCCACTCAACAGGCAAGTTTTTAAGACCAAAGAGTGTCGCTACAAAAAGCGAGAGAAGCATACCGATGTTTTGGACAAAGTTATTACCAGCCAAGACTGTGCCTAACTCTTTATCATCGGTATGAAACTGCATAAGGGCATTAAGCGGGATAATATAGAGCGCCCCACCCAACCCAAACAAGAAAAATAAGATTCCAATACTTATGAGTGAATGAAATGCCATAAAAAAGACTAAGACCAAAAACATAATGCACGCACCAAGCGGGATTAGTCCGGTTTCTATGTAATTTTTAGAATAGCGTCCTGCTATCACAGAACCTATAATAATACCAAGACCAGAGCAGGCAATAGCGGCATTAACTGCGCTTGTATCACTGATAAATAGCACATTTTTCGCATATACTGGAAATATGTCTGTAAGAAGCTGTGCCATAGCCCAAAATACGGCGATAAATAGCACAGAGACAAAGACGATTTTGTGTTTGTGAATGGTTTTTAGATTCTGTATGAGGAGTTGACCACGCATATATTGCGAAACATCAAAGTTAATATCGCGTATGGGTGCGATAGTGGGTAAGCGAAAACTAAGTATAAACTCTAGGGTAGAAAACACAAAGAGCAAAATCGCAAGAAAAAACATTTGCGTGATAATCTCATTAGGATTTGTAACGCCCTCTGTATAGAGACTTTCAAACAATGCAGAAAACACAATCATGCCACTAAGCATAGCAATAATAGCAGTGGCTTGAATCGCGCCATTACCCAAAGTAAGATTTTCTTTACCCACAAGTTCTTTGATATAGCCATATTTGGCAGGAGAGTAGATAGCTGCCTGCATACCCATGAGCAAGGTCATATAAAACGCACCCCAAAAAAATCCAATGTAATAAAAAACCGCCACTACGATAAGCAAGAGCATATTAACAAAAGAACCATAACGCAAAATCTTGTTTTTTGGGAATTTGTCGCTTAAGAATCCAGATGGCGAAAAAAGCAACACAAAAGGCAAGACAACAAGCGCATTAGCAATGGAATTGTAGATGAGATGTTGGCTTTGGTCGAAAGCTTTGTAGAGGATATTAAGCATGAGGACTTTATGCCCTAGATCTATAAAGGCATTTATAAAGGTAACAATGATAAATGGGCTAAAACCTCGTATATGATAGATTTTATTCATTTCATACTCCTAAAGTAGGCTAAAAATAGGCGTTATTATAAGAATGTATTAATAGATTAGGCTTTTTTCTCACTTACGATATTAATGATATTATCGCCCACCATAACCGCGATTTTTTCCATAAATTCCGCTGGAGAAGTGAAGCCCACGCAAGAGCAGTTAATCTCGCCTAGCACATATTTATCCTTACCATTTGCATCAGTATCAAGGATAAAATCCGCTGTCCAAATAAGTGGCAAGTCATAATTTCCAAGCTTAGTGCGAATCTCTGGAAGCTGGAGCAAGAACCAATCAATAAGCGCTTGCCAATCTTTTGGCTCATCATAGCGGTATTTTGCTCCGCTAAAGAGTGTCGCAGAAAACGCATCGCCACCTTCAGCAGGTTTTTTATGCACCACATACACCGGTGTTTTATAAAGCATCAAGATTCTGATCTCGCCCTCTTTGATACGCGGTAAGAAAGTCATATCCACAAGCATACCATTATCGCCTACCAAATAATGCTCACAAAA
>CALVAF010000056.1 GCA_944325475.1 uncultured Helicobacter sp. | reverse complement strand
AACCCAATTTAACCAAGCCTTTGAAAAAAACCTAAAACGCAGTTTTACTGATAAACTCCACCTCTATAAAGATCAAAAAATGAAAGTGCTTGGAGGCGAAAAAATCAAAACCAATCGCTACAATCTCAAAACTTCCATTATCCTTGATGGAAAAGTCAATTACATTACCTTTAAATTCCATGAATTAAAGGGTGATTGGAAAATCTATGATGTAGATATTTTAGGCATTAGCATTATCCAAACTTATCGCTCACAATTTGCCGATATTATCTCTCAGCAAGGTTTTGAAGCCTTGCTAAAAAAGCTTGAAAGTGAAATCCAATTTGAAAGCTAAACAAGCATTAGTTTTTATCTTTAAAAGCATTTTAAAGCACCCCAAAAGCCTCTTATTTGGCTGCTTTTTACTTTTTTTAGCCTCACTTTTTTATACTCTTAAACTCCCTATTGATGCGAGTTCTGAAAGTTTGATTTTAGAAAATGACAAAGATTTTAAGGTTTATGAAGAAATTTTACAAAATTACCAAAGCAAAGATTTTTTAATTCTTTCTTTTAGCCCCAAAGAAGGCGATATTTTCACGCAAAATTCTCTAAAAACCCTCCAAAACCTTACAAATGACATTCTACAAATCCCACAAGTAGAAAGCACCCTAAGTATCCTTAATGCTCCTTTACTCAAAAGCACTCCAACGCTAGATATCCAAGAAATCCTAAAAACCAACCCCACCCTACTCTCATCACAAACTGACAAAAATCTTGCTAGAGAGGAAATTTTAAACCACCCTTTTTACACCCAAAACATTATCTCCAAAAATGCTAAAACAGCTGGAATCTTAATTTTTTTAAAAGAGGATTCCAAGCTCAAAGACTTGAAATCTCTAAAGCAATCCTCTAATCTAAAAGAAATAAAAGAAATCCAAAGTCTCATACGCACCCACAAAGAACAAATACAGCTCCAAAACGCACAGACCATCCATACCCTAAAATCCCTCCAAAGCAAATACCAAGCAAAAGGTAAAATCCATTTGGGCGAAATCATGCTTATTGCCAATGATATGATAGAATATGTCAAATCCGTCCTTATTACCTATGGCACAGCATTAAGCGTGATTCTAGCCTTAATGCTTTGGGTGTTTTTTAGGCAAATTTATTTTGTGTTTCTTAGCCTTTGCGTCTGCTTCTTTACCCTCATTGTTAGTAGCGGAATCTTCGCAAGTTTAGGCTATCAAATCACAATTGTTTCAAGCAATTATGTCTCTTTACTCCTCATCATTTCTCTCTCTTTAATCGTGCATTTAATCGTATCCTATTTGGAGTTTTATGAAAGATTCCCCAAAGCCTCACAAAAAAATCTAGTCCTTGCTGTTATGCTCAATAAAGCTTCCCCAAGCTTTTTTGCGGTTTTAACCACAATCATTGGTTTTTTAAGCCTTGTATTCTCACAGATACTCCCCATTATCCACTTAGGAATCATCATGAGTATCGGTGTTGGCGTCGCCCTTTTATCAGCCTTTGTCCTTTTTGGTGCAATTCTTGTGCTACTCCCCAAACCCTCCAAACACAGAAACCCTCCCAAATGGCACAAAAACCTCCTCACAAGTTGCGCTAATATCGCTATTAATAAGCCCAAATTAGTCTATGGAATCGCCCTGTTTTGCATTCTCTTTAGCCTCTATGGAATCCTTGCTTTAAGGGTAGAAAATAGCTTTGTAAATTACTTTAAAGACAAAAGTGAAATTAAGCAAGGTTTGCTTGTGATTGACAAAGAATTAGGGGGCACGATTCCACTAGAAATTACCGTTACCTTTAAAGAAAATTCTGCAAATCATACCACAGACTTTGAAAATGAGTTTGAGGCGGAGTTTAGCACCTTAGAACAAGAAGATTCTTATTGGTTTAGTAGACAAAAATTAAGGATTGCAAAAAAGATTCACAATTATTTAGAAAATAAGGAGTTTATCGGCTCTATCTTAAGCCTACATAGCCTCTCAATGCTTGTGGAATCACTTGGTTTGGGTGCTGATGATTTTATGATTGCCTTTTTGTATAAAAATTCCCCTCAAACTCTAAAAGACCAACTTTTCACACCCTATGTGAATCTCAAAAAAAATCAAATGCGTTTTGTTTTCCGCACCTTTGATTCTGACCCCAACCTCAAACGCAACCTCTTCATCCACGAAATTCAAAATGACTTAGCACAGATTCTCCAAAACGAGTCTGTTAGCTTCCAAGTCAATGGTATGATGGTGCTTTATAATAACCTCCTTCAAAGCCTCATTGCCTCGCAAGTCGATACACTAAGTCTTGTGATTGGCGCCATTTTTCTTGTGTTTATTTTGATTTTTAGAAGCCTCAAGCTATCCATTATCGCTCTGCTAACCAATCTCATTCCTTTGGGGGCTATTTTTGGGTTTTTGGGGATTAGCGGGATTCCTTTGGATTTAATGGGGGTTACAATTGCTGCAATCTGCCTTGGAATTGGTGTTGATGACGTGATTCATTATATCCACCGCTACAAAGAAGAGCTGCGATTCCATTCCCTAGAACAATCTATCCAAAACTCCCACAATTCCATCGGCAATGCGATGTATTACACAACTTTGATTATTGTTGTTGGCTTTTGCGCAATGATGAGTAGCAACTTTATCCCTACGATTTATTTTGGACTACTCACCACCCTTGTTATGCTTTTAATGCTCACTAGCTCACTAATTTTACTCCCAACATTTCTAATGACATTCCACAAATCAACAAAGACTTAATTATCTTAGGCTACTTCTACTCTTTTTACCCACATTTCAAATATAAATCCACAATTTAGTGAATCAATGCTTCAAAACAAACCATTTAATAAACACTCAAAAATTCAAGCACATTATCAAGCTTTTTTACAAAATGAAAATTTCTCTAACAAGCAATTATAAAAGCAAATATAACAGGATCTTTTAGCACCCATAATAAAATCATACCAACCCTATAAAATTCTATACCAACAAACCCTAAACAACTCACAACCACTTTGCTTGCAAAATGCTTTTACACACACCTTATAACTTAAAGATTTTTTGTAGGGAATGTAAGCTATAATGCTATTTTACAAACTACAAAGCAATTCATAATGCAATAATCCACAAAAATTAAAAGAAACATAAAATCAAGCAGGGATTATCCAAAGCCAAACTTGCAAAGGTGATTCTAGCAAACTTACTTGAGCGCTTTAGGAGGCATAATTTTCTATTTTTAAAATCACATTAGAAGTGAATTTATCCCATTGCAGAGAATACACAATCTCTACTTCTTGTTTCTCATAGGCTTTGAGGTTTTCAAAAAATACCAAGGCTTCCTTTGTAATTCCACCCTCCTCTAAAAGCACTTTACTGTGATTCCCACCAAATATTTTCACAGAGAGTATCCTTGCTTTTGTCACAAATTGTGGGATAGAATTGCCCTCACCATAAGGCTCAAATTCACTTAAAACTCTAAAAACCTCTAGCCCAACATTTTTAAGTGGCAAGATTCCAAGCACATTATTTGCAATCCTCTCTAAATCCCCCCTAATCTCCATTGCCATTAATGCCTTTTTAAACCCCTCAAAATTCTCCTCCAATAGCCCAATTCCAGCAGCACCCAAATGCCCCCCAAAACTCTCCAAAAACCCCCTATGCTGCCCCAAAACCTCCATACAATCCACACTATTAGAACGCATACTTCCCTTTAACTTCCCCCCTTTGCCTGTCAAAACAATGCTCGGCTTTGCAAACTCCTCACAAAGTTTTGCCGCCACAATCCCAATAATCCCTTCACTCCAAGCCTGATTCCGCACAAGCACAAAGGGTAACTTCTCAAAATTCTCCTG
>CALVAF010000055.1 GCA_944325475.1 uncultured Helicobacter sp. | reverse complement strand
CTTGGCAAAAGTACCTATGCCAGATGTGGAATCATCGTTAATGTCACTCCTTTTGAACCCGAATTTGAAGGGCATATCACGATTGAAATTTCTAACACCACTCCACTCCCTGCAAAAATCTATGCCAATGAAGGAATTGCGCAAGTTTTGTTTTTAGAAGGCGATTCTCCTTGCGAAGTCAGCTACAAAGACAAAAAAGGCAAATACCAATCCCAACAAGGAATCACCCTGCCGCGAATCTTAAAATAAAGGCATCAAAAAAAACATTGTCCTTGCTTTAATAGGGTTTTTGATTCTTTGTGTAGCCTTTATTTCATTACGCAATTTTGCGCGCTTTATCATTCATTTCCCACCCATTTATAAACAATTTTACGCGCAATTCTCTCTAGCATACCACGCAAAGCCCCCCAATGCATAACCGCCCCACCAGCAAGCCCAATCACACTACCAAGGATAATGTCTAAAACCCGTGCTTGAACAATCACATCAGGATTATAATTCATAAAACTCCCCACCTCTGCTAAATAAGTCGAATAAGGAGTCAAAAACACCATTGCTAAAGCATAATTACGCACGACCGTAATTTCTGCAAAAAACATCAAAACCATCATCAAAAGCGCAAATTCTATCGGGCTAAAGCTAAAATGCAAAAGCACATAAGCAAAGCTGACCCCAAGAATCGTCCCCAAAATCCTTTGAATTTGCTTAATCCAAATCTGCTTAAAAGTAATTGCCGTCAAAACCGCCGCACAGCTCACTCCTACCCAATACCCTCTCTCTAGCTCTAGAACGCTTTGTAACACCATTGCCAAAGCCACAAAAAAAGCAATAATAATAGGATCCACCACAATCACCCCAAACCCAAACTCGCCCACCTTTGGAATGGGCTTTGGTGCATGTTTAAAAACATAAATCACACTCAAAGAATACAATAACACCATCACATTTGCCACCATAGCTCCAATGGAAACAAGCCCAATTGCCATAAAATAATCTTCTAGTTTAAAAGGGATAAAAGCCCCAAGCAAAGTCGCAAAAGTAAAAAAGAAAAACCCCGGCGCACCAATGCTAAAATACCGCACCACTTGCGCACTAACCATCGTCACCCCAAACACGATTAAAGGAATAAAGGCAGGAAAAGTCTGCCCCACAAGCCCCAAAGCAAATGCAGTGGTGATTCCAAACGCACACGACATACTTAGAATCATCTTGTGATAAATCGGAGTGTCTGGGACATACAAAAAAATATTCGCCCCAATAATTACCACAAGTCCCAAATCTGGACGCCCAAAATATGCTGCAATAAATAAAATAATCGCCACTCCAAGCCCAGCAAAAAACGGCATTTGCCAAAACCTATCGCTTTTATTCCAAGTAAAAATTAATTTTATTTCTTTTATGATTTTTTCTACCAATGCCATACCAATCCTTCTAAGCCTTTTAAGCCTCGTTAGAATTTCTTGATTCTTAAAATTCAATTCTATCTAAAATTATAATACATTTTTACAAGTGTTTATTTAGCCCTAATTTGCTATAATCGGCTAAAAAAGGAATTGGCACATGAAAATCATTGCAAGCAATTTTAAAACCAACCACACAAGAAAATCCACCCAAGCTTTTTGCAAGGCTTTGGAGGGCTTTTTGGAGAAACGAAACTTCCCTCATAAAATTGCGGTTTTTCCCCCAGCTACAGCTTTGCTTGAAGATTCTTTTAAAACCTTTCAAATCGGCGCACAGAATGCCTATTTTACAAATAATGGCTCTTTTACTGGTGAGATAGGATTGGAACAATTAAGGGAATTCAACATTCAAACCCTACTCATTGGACATAGTGAGAGACGGGGGATTTTAGGAGAATCACAAACAATGTGTACCGAAAAATTCGCCTTTTTTAAACAACAAAATTTTGAGATTTTTTACTGCATTGGCGAATCACTAGAGATTAAAAAACAAGGCTTACAATCCACCCTAGACTTCCTTGATTCACAACTTCAGGGAATGGATTTGAATTATCCCAAACTTATCCTTGCTTATGAACCTATTTGGGCGATTGGGACTGGAGTTAGTGCGAGCTTGGAAGAAATTACAACTATTCACACGCATTTAAAGCAAAAATTAGATAAGATTCCGCTTTTATATGGTGGCAGCGTCAAACCAAGTAATGTCAAAGAGATTCTTGAAATCAATGGCGTTGATGGTGTGCTTATTGGAAGTGCTAGCTGGGAAATCTCTAGCTTTTTGGAGATTCTAAACCATGTGCCTTAAAAGCAGATTGCAATAATCTAAAGACAAAAAGATTAAATCATCAACGCAGCAAACGACAAATCCATTACTTAATGGAATCTCAAAGCTTGTAAAAAGCAACATGCAAAATCAGGCTAACTTAAGGAATGAAGCAATTAAGTAATGTGAGCGGTAGAAGAAACAAAAAATAAAGCCACGCTTGTGTTGGGATAGAGTGAAATAAATTCAAAGGGAAAAAATGGAAGCACAACTTATGAATCTAGCAATTGAAACCTATAAAATCACGCTTATTTTGTCACTTCCCATGTTGCTTGTGGGGTTGCTTGTGGGGTTGTTAATCAGCATTTTTCAAGCCACCACGCAGATTAATGAAATGACCCTCACTTTTGTCCCCAAAATTCTAGCTGTTATTGTTGTGATTATCTTTACAATGCCTTGGATGTTAAATATGCTCATTGACTTCACAGCTAGAATCTTTAACATGATGCCTAGCTTTATTTTTTAATGATTCAAAAAATTATTGATTTTTCCACTTATAGCAGCATTAAAATCGGTGGGATTTTGGAAGTTTTGCTAATTCAAAGCCCACAGGATTATTATGAGGCTTTGCAGCGCACAAGAACTCCAAGAATCATCGGTGCAGCAAACAATCTGCTCATCGCCCCAAACGCAAAAAATCTCATTAAGCTAGACAAAAATTTTTCTTACATCAAAGATTGCGGAGATTTTTTGGAAGTGGGTGCGCTTACCCCAAGTGGCAAGCTTTTTTCTTATGCTAAAAGACACAATTTAGCCGGATTTGAAATTTTAAGCAGATTGCCCGGAAGCATCGGTGGAATCATCAAAATGAACGCCGGGCTAAAGGAATATGAAATCAAATCCTCCTTGCTTGGAATATTAAGCCTCAAAAACTCTCATTTTTTAGAATTTTCCCCCACTCAATCCCTCAATCTCTCCTACCGCTCAAGCACAATAGAAACATTGATTTTTGCAGGAATCTTCAAAAAACAAAGTGGCTTTAACCCAAAGCTTGTAAGCTTGTTTGCCAAAATGCGCGAAAATCAACCAAAAGAGCCTAGCTTTGGGAGCTGCTTCAAAAACCCAAAAGGCGATTTTGCAGGAAGATTGATTGAAGAAGTGGGCTTAAAAGGCGTGACTTTTGGGGCAAAAAAATCGCTAATGTTTAGCCCCAAACATGCTAATTTTTTGGTAAATCTTGGTGGTGCTTCTTTTGGTGAGGCTCTAGAGTTAATCGAACTTGCAAGGAATTTGGTATTTCAAAAGCATAAAATTACCTTGCAAAATGAAGTGCAAATTTTACAATAACAATATATCCACATTTATCATGTGTCATCAAAGGAATGAAACCATTTTCACAAAGAATTACCCTTATGCTTTGCTTGATACTCTAGGTATTGTGTTATCCTCTATTCCTCTACTTTAATATCATTCTCTTCTTTTCATTTCTAATTTAGATTCAAATTTAAACTTAAATTCCACTTCTTCCACTCTTCCTCTTCTTTGTTTAAACACTCTCTTATT
>CALVAF010000054.1 GCA_944325475.1 uncultured Helicobacter sp. | reverse complement strand
CTACTAGGCTTTGACCATGAAAAAGATGCGGGGGAACAGAGGCAAAAAGAAGAAAAATTAATCCGCTTTTTTCACCTTCCACAAAGCCTCATTGTGCGAAATGAATCATGCTAGGCAAGACACACCTAGCCTTTGGGTTTGGGGTAGCTTCCTGTGGAATATATGCCGCAGATTCCCTTTCTCAAACTCCGCTTTTGTCTTTAGAGGATTCAATCCTTTTTTATGGTGCTGTGGGTTTTGGGGCTTTGCTGCCAGATATTGATGAACCCCAATCCCTCATTGGTAGAAAAACGCTTGGAATCTCAAACCTCATCAAATTCTTTTTTGGGCATCGAGGATTCACACATAGTCTTTTGTTTGTCGCTTTGCTTGGTATTGTGCTAGTTACTCTAAGCCATTTTAGAATCCTGCCCTTAACCGTTTGTGCTGGGCTGATTCTAGGCTGTCTTTTGCACTTAGTGGGCGATATGATGACCCCAAGTGGTGTGCCACTTCTCATGCCCTTTAGCCTCCAAAACCACCATATTTTGCCACAAATCTTGCGTTTTAAAACCGGTGGTATCTTTGATTACCTCATTGGCTTTCTTAGCATAACTGCCTTTATTTATTTTAATGCTAAGCCATTACAAAATTATTTTTTGCTATAATCTAGCCATTGACAATTCTCTAGGAAAACCAATGCTAAACCAACTCAAAACCATAGAACCAAAGCGTCTCTACACTGCATTTTGTATGCTTATTGCCGTTATTTTAATCGTCCTTTTTCACAACGCCTTATTGCTTTGGAGCGTTTTGGGAGTCGCCTATATACTCGCCTTTTATGAAACCTACAAACTCTATAACCAATCCACACCCCAATGGTATTTTTTAGCACTTTGTATCGCCATTTGGGTAAGTGTTTTTTACCTTTATTCTTTCAATGGCTTGTTTGTGGCGTTGGTGATTCTAGCCTCCTATCAAGCCTATACCAAAAAGGGCAGAATCGAGCAAATGATGCCTTTTATCTACCCTACCATTCCTTTTATCGTCATTTATCTTTTATATTTAGAACATACGATTAATGCCATTATTTGGCTGCTTTTCATCGTGGCATTGGCTGATAGCTTTGCTTATTTTGGAGGCAAACTGCTTGGGGGCAAACTCTTTAACAACAGCACCTTTTGTGCGACTTCGCCCAATAAAACCAAAGAGGGCGTTTTGGTTGGCGTCGGTTGTGCGGTGATTGTCGGCACTCTTGTAGGGCTTGGCGTGTGCGAGTTTTTTACCTCCTTAATTCTAAGCCTTTGTGCGAGTGTAGCAAGCGTGTTTGGGGACCTCTATGAAAGCTACCTCAAACGCAAAATCGAAGTCAAAGACAGTGGCAATCTTTTCCCCGGACATGGCGGAATCCTAGATAGGCTTGATGGATATTTCTTTGCTGGAATTATCCTTTATGCCCTCCTTGCCATTACCCAAAGGTAGCTTTATGGTAATTCTAGGTTCCACAGGCTCTATTGGAGTAAATACCCTAGAGATTGCAAAGCGATTTTCCTTAGAAGTTGAAACCCTCTGTGCAGGTAAAAATATCGCCCTTTTAAACCAGCAAATCCTAGAATTTCACCCCAAAAATATCGTGATTGCCAATAAAGAGGATATCCCCAGAATCACCAAAAACTTCAGTGGCAAAATCTATTATGGCACAAATGGAATCTTAGAAGCCATCTCTGCTTCCAAAAGCCCTTTAGTTATCAATGCCCTTGTGGGATTTTTGGGCTTAAAGCCCACATTACACGCCCTAAAAGAGGGTAAAAAAGTCGCCCTAGCCAACAAAGAAAGCCTTGTAGTCGGTGGTGAATTCCTTGATACTTCCAACATTATTCCTATCGATAGCGAACACTTCAGCCTTGCCTATCTTATGGGTTTTAACACTGCAATCTGCCCCTTTAAAACCCTCTATATTACCGCAAGTGGCGGGGCTTTTAGAGACACTCCTCCAGAAAAAATCCCACTGCAAAATGCCGCTAATGCCCTCAAACACCCAAATTGGAAAATGGGTAGAAAAATCACGATTGATTCAGCTACCATGGTCAATAAACTCTTTGAAATCTTAGAGGCGCGTTGGCTTTTTAAAAGTAAAAATATCGATGCTTACATCGAGCGAAACTCCCATATACACGCACTTATAGAATTTTGGGATGGCAGCATTACTGCACATTTTGCTATGGCTAATATGCAACTACCCATTGCCTATGCACTCGCCTATGCGCTGGGCTTATGCGAAGAATTTTTACACCCCTTTTCTCGCACTTCCATTATCCCAAAGCTCAATCTCACAAATCAAAGCTACACCCTAGAATCAATCTGCCCCAACCGCTACCCACTATGGAATCTCAAAAGCCAACTTTTAGAAAACCCAAAGCTAGGTGTGATTCTAAATGCAGCTAATGAAATTGCAGTAGAAGCATTTTTGGAAGATAAGATTCCATTTGGCAAAATAACCCAAATCGTCCAAAAAAGCCTAGAATCTTTCAGAGATTCTGCGCCCAAAAGCCTTGAAGAGATTTTTATCACTGATAAAGAAGTAAGGCGCTTTAGCCAAAAATTACTCTAACTAAAATTCGCATTTAAAACAGCCCACAAATGATTTTAAAATTTCATTTTAAAAAATAATTGCATTATCTTGCAACTATTAGATTTTCTTTCTTTTAGCTTTGATTTTTGGAAGCAGTTTTCTTTTCTTTATTTTTAAAATATTTAAGTAAATTTGATAAAACATTAGAGAAGATAAAAAGTCTTATGAGGAAAATATTGAAATTTTAAGTGATGATTATAGCTTGCAAACATATCCTAGACAAAATTTAATGGAGTTTATGGTAAAGAGACAAAAATAAAGTTTGAAGCATTTCTTAATGAAAATCAAAAAAGCGATTCAAATTTTACTTATAAGGGCATATGGGATACTTATTTGTTAAAAATCAAAACGCAGAAATTAAAAACAAAACTTGTTATAGGATAACCGCTTCCCTATTCACTGCTAAACTTGTTGCCATCAATGTATGGCTGCATTGAAGAATGTAGAGATTATGCAGGAAAAATACACAAAGAGAGAATGAAAGAAAACAAACCTAATAAAATTGAAAATCTTTTAATGGAGAACATCTCCGTTTTAGATAACCATATGCCAAGCAATTATTGCTAATGGCAAAATCCCAAAAAGAAGTGATAGAAGCCCCAAAATCTCCCAATTGATTTTTTAAGGTTAGCTATAAAAACTTAGATTCCTAACTCATTGTGCTAGAATTCCCTCTTAAAGCCATTTTTTCTTTTTAAAATACAATAGTGGCAGAATCGTTGAAATAATCATCACAGCAAGCACAATAGGATAGGCATACGTCCATTCCAACTCTGGCATATGTGTGAAATTCATTCCATAAATCGTGGCAATCAGTGTTGGGGGCATCATCGCCACAGTTACCACGGTGAAAATCTTGATAATCTTATTTTGCTCGATATTAATTTGACTAGCAAAAAGCGTTTGGATATTATCTAAAATATTCATATTCACATTGGTAAATTCCACCAACGAGTTAATGTCTTTTAAGACAATCCCTAATTCCTTTTTAATCTCACTATCAGCTTTATTAGTTCGCAACAATGCCGTGATTGCAAGCCTTTTGTCAAACAAGCTATCCCGCAAACTCAAATGCATTTCTTGCAAAATCGAAAGTTTTTCTAAAATCTCATCGCCAAGCTGCTTATCAAAGACCACCATACGCCTAAGAAGCCTTGTTTCCTTAGCGATTCCCTCTAACATATCCGCATCCTTTTCCACTCGCAATTCAAAGATTTTGGAAATCAAATCAAACCCATCTTCAAAGTTTTTGGGGCTAGCCAAAACACGTTGTTGAATCTCATCAAACACCTTAAATTCGCTATAACGCACAGTAAAAAGAATGCTATGTGTCAGCAAAAAAGTAATGGTTTCATTATGGAAAATCTTCTCTTCATTGGGGCGTGTGAGGAAGTAGGTATTAATCGTCACCGTCTCGCTATCTTCCCAATATCTCGCTGATTCCTCGATTTCCTCCCTCTCTTCTTTGGTGGGAATGTCCAAAAGATAGGTTTTAGAGATATAAGCAATCTCCTCAACATTTGGGTGCAAAAGGTCAATCCACAAAATATCCGCACCCATATCGATGCTTTTAATGGATTGTATGCTCTCCCTAACCACCATTCCATTGCGTTTGATAAAAAGATTCAACATCAAACCCCCTTTAACAAAACCCTCATTCTTTCTTATCCAAAACCTCAAAAGCCGGCAACACTTTCCCTTCTAGTAGCTCCAAACTTGCCCCACCACCTGTGGAAGTAAAACTCATACTATCGCGATTCCCCGCTTTATCCACCGCATCTGCAGTATCCCCACCTCCAATAACGCTATAAGCATAAGTATCGGCAATCGCATGGGCGATACTAAAGGTGCCGCGTGAGAATTTTTGATTCTCATAAACCCCTAAAGGTCCATTCCAAATAATCGTCTCACTCACTCGAATCACTTCATTAAAAAGCTTCACAGTAGCTGGTCCAATATCCACTGCCATTAGCCCATCTGGAATGTCTTGGGCTGGAGTGATTTTAATCTCTTTTGGTTCTTTTAGATTATCTGTTGCTACGACATCTACGGGCAAATATACTTTTACGCCCTTTTCTTTTGCCGCTCTTAGAATCTCCTTTGCCGCTTCAAGCAAATCATTTTCCACTAGCGATTCTTTGGTATCATAACCAACAGCTTTTAAAAAAGTATTGCTCATCGCCCCACCGATAATGATTTTATCCACCACGTCTAAAATCGACTTTAGCAATGTTAGCTTGGAAGAAACCTTAGCCCCCCCAACAATCAAAAGCAAAGGACGTAAGGGATTTGAGAGAGCAATCGCAAAAGAATCAATTTCTTTTTTAAGCAGCAGCCCGGCAACTTTTTCTTTTGCATATTGTGCGATTCCATAGGTGGAAGCGTGTTTGCGGTGTGAAGTCCCAAAAGCATCATTGACATACACATCACATAAATTCGCTAGTTTTTGGGATAATTCCCTCTCATTTTTCTCCTCACCTTCATAAAATCGGATATTCTCTAATAGCACAATACTGCCATCAACGAGCGTGTTTAAGGTGACTTGTGCGTTTTCTAAATTCTCTACAAAAACCACATCTTTTGCTAACAATCGCTCTAATCTCTTTAAGATAGCTTTAAGTGAAAACTCCTCACTTCTCCCCTTGGGTCTGCCAAGATGACTAACAAAAATAATCGATTTTGCACCATTATCAATGCAATAGTTAATTGTCGGAAGTGCCTCTCTAATCCTCGTATCATCACTGATATTTAGCTCACTATCCATAGGGACATTAAAATCCACCCGTATTAAAACTCTTTTGCCTTTAACATCAATTTCACGGATACTTTTTACATTTTGCATTAATTGGATATTTTTACTCATGATTCTACCCTCATCTTTTTAAGTTCAAGAATCCTAGCAAAAAACGACTTAATCTTTAATGTAATGCCCTTAAATATTTTGTCGCAGAGTGATTTCAAAGCCCTTTTTACCCTCATTCAAAAGCTTAATACTCCCATCGTGAGCTTGGATAATCTGCAAAGATAATGCCAATCCCAAACCATTTCCCTTTAATTTTGTGCTTTTAAAAGGCTCAAAGAGAATCTGAGGATTTTCAATAGGCTTGCCATTATCATAGATTCTAAACACCACTTCTTTGTCTTTTTTTTGATACCCTATCTCCACTTTTCCTTCCTCCTCTTCGCCCTCCTCAATGGCATCAATGGCATTAAAAAGGAAATTTTGCAGCACAATACAGAGCAAATCAAAATCCGCTTCAAAAATCTCTCCACCCAAGTTAAAAGCAAAATGAATATTTTTAGAATAAGTGTAATAATTTAACGATTCTTGGAGTTCCTCTTTTAGCCTTTGTGGCTCAATTTCACCTTTTTGAACATGCACCCCTTTAGAAAAAAGCAGAGTTGCTTTGATGATTCGCTCCACACGCCAAATGGATTTTTTAATCTCTAAAACAAGTGTTTTATTTTTAAGATCCACACGCTTTAAAAGTGTGGAAGCAAGCAATGCCACAGAACCAACAGGATTGCGAATCTCATGGGCTAAATGCGCAGAAATCTGCCCCATAGAAGCTAATCTCTCACGCCGCTTTTCACTCGTAATATCCGTTGCAGAAATAATAATTTTATTAAGCTTTTGATTGGTTTGCACCAAATACACGCTTGATTCTAGCTCGATTTCTTGACGCTTAGTATTTTGTAAATCAAACTTTTCTAAAAGCTCTGGAATCTCTGTTGCTAGGCTATTTTGATAAAAAATCTCGCCGCCTTGCTCTAGCACCCAAACTGCCGTTGGCAAAATATCAAGGACCTCTTCAAAAAGCGCTTTTAGCTCGACAAATTCCCTCTCCACTTCATAAGTTTGCGTGATAAGTTCTTTTAAGCCTTTAGCAAAAGATTCTTTATCGCTACTACTTAGCGATTGGAGCAAATTTTGGTCAATCACTTGCTGCCTTGTTTGCTTTGCAAATCTTTAAGATAATCAAAAAGCAAATCGCTAAACCCAAAGCTCCCACTCAAGCTCTCTGAAAGCGTATCGCGATACATTGATTCATAAATATCATGCCCTGGAGCTTTTGGATAAAGAGAATCATCCATTTTCAAAGCAGTATCAAGCATATTTTTAATAATCAATGCTTCAAACGCATCTGTTTGCTCCCTCAAACGCGTATCATCATCAGTTTTTTGAATCGTTGGAGGCTGCTTGGCAAAGTTCAAAATCTCTTTAGAATACCCACTTAATCCACTAAAATCAATCGCCATTAGTTCCTCCTTAAATAATCTCTAAATTAGCATTAAAAGCACCAGCTTTTTTCATCGTCTCAATAATGGCAATCACGTCTTTTGGAGTTGCTCCCATTCTCTGCAATGCCCTTGTGACACTTGAAATCGTTGGATTATTTGGGCTTGTTACCATTGCTTGTTGTGGGCTAAAGAGCGCTCCACTTCCCATATCCACAGCATCTGGATCGTTGGTGGCTTCATTAGAAACCTTAATTGTAATGTTATTATGCGTTACCACCACTGGCGAAACTTCAACGCCCATTCCTGCAATCACCGTTCCCGTGCGCTCATTAATGATAATCTTATCCTCCCGAATATAATCCACATCAATCTCTTGCACGCGCGCTAAAAACTCTACCATACTTAGATTTTCTGGTCTTTGAAGTTTGATAGTGCGCGGATCAATAGCCGTAGCAACAGGCTTATTTTCAGAATTTGGCGGGAAAGTTTCGTTAATTCTTGTTTGAATCCGCATCGCATTTTGAAAATTTGCCTCTTTTAAGCTCAAAGTTGCATTGACTTTACTATACAAATCATACACAACTTCACGCTCCACAATTCCGCCATTTGGCATTGTTGCAGCAAGGGAGTGATTGGCACTTCCACCCCTTTCATTTTTACCCCCAATTCCCACTGCACCTTGTGCGACAGCGTAAATTCTACCATCTAGCCCACTTAATGGCGTCAGAAGCAAAGTCCCACCCTCTAGCGATTTGGCATCACCAATGCTTGAAACCAAAATATCAATCGTATCCCCCTGCCTTGCAAAAGGCGGAAGTTTAGCCGTTACCATAACCGCTGCAACATTTTTAGATTGTATATCATTAGGGTCAATTTTGACATTCACACTCTCTAACATATTAGAAATGGATTGCATCGTAAAAGTCGAAGTCGTCTTATCCCCACTTCCATTTAGTCCAACCACCAAGCCATAGCCAATAAGCTGGTTATCTCTCACTCCCACAATATTGACCAAATCACTTACCTTCGCTCCAAAAAGCGGCATTGCTAAAAGCATACCAAAAAGAATGTGTAGGAATTTTTTCATAGCTCTTATATCCTTATTTTCGCTAAAATTACAAGTTTTAAGAGGACAGGAAGCAAAAAGTATTCCAAATTTTTTTTACAATTTCAAATTTCTTTTAATCATTTTTTGCTAAAATTTTGCTTTTAAATTATACTACAATTTTCGGAGTATAGCGCAGCCTGGCTAGCGCACACCCTTGGGGTGGGTGAGGTCGTGGGTTCAAATCCCGCTACTCCGACCATTTACACTTTTTTATCCTTTTATTTTTGTTTCCATTTATTCCACAAACTGCGTAAAATACGATGTTTAATCTATCCTAGTTATTCCTAGTGATTTCTATTGATTTGCCTTTATGTTATATCAAAAGTATATATGATAGAAAGAAAAGATTACTTAGAAGCATTAAGGGAAGACAATCGCATTGTCTAGTGAATTGTCACAAATCATCACATCTATCAAAGCACAAAGGAATATTTCAAGCAGACTATGCCAAAAATGGAAAAATAAATATTTTTACTTTTCAACCATTCTCATTGATAAAAAGAAAATCCCACTACAAGAAAATAAGACTTGGAATTTACAACCTCATTAAATCAAAGCTAAGATTTGATTGATTTGGGATTTGATATTTATTAGTTTAGCTCTTTTGTTATCTTTTGATTTTACAGATTCTTAAAACTATCCAATCAAATCCTTGTATTAATCTTTGTGTTATCCCCTATTCCTCTACTTTTATATCATTCTCTTCTTTCCATTTCTAATTTAGATTCAAATTTAAACTTAAATTCCTCTTCTTCCTCTTCTTCCTCTTCTTCCTCTTCTTCCTCTTCTTC
>CALVAF010000053.1 GCA_944325475.1 uncultured Helicobacter sp. | reverse complement strand
GATGATACAGGCTCTACAAGAATTGGGAAATTTATCTTTAATCATGCTTTCTTAATCCCGGGAGTTTTAGCAATCGCCCTTAGCGTTATACTTGGATTCTTGGTGGTTTCACTATTTTAAATTTATTCCCTCTTTTTTTTGAGGGGATAACTACTTTTACTTTTTTTGTTCCTCTAAAATCTTTTGTATTTCTTGTATTCTTTTTGAATTGCTTGGGTGTGTGGAGAAAAAATCTGAGGTATTATTGTTGCCTTGCGACATTTTTTCCCAAAAACTTAGAGCAGCTTTGGGATTATAACCTGCTTTTTGCATAAGCATAATTCCAGCTTTATCGGCTTCTAATTCATGAGAGCGGCTAAAGGGAAGTATAATGCCAACATTACTTCCAATATTGCAGGCTTTATCAAAAAGACTACTATATTCTGGGCTTTGTAAGTTAGCTAAAGCACCCAAAAGACTACTACCTAATTGTTGTAGGGTTTGCATACTCATTCTCTCTGCTCCATGTCGCAAAATAGTATGTCCGACCTCATGAGAAATCACTACTGCAAGCTCATCATCATTACTAATTATTTCCATTAATCCTGTATAAACAAAAACCTTTCCACCCGGGAGACAAAAGGCATTTTGTTCCTTACCCTCTATCAAATAAAACTTCCACTCAAAATCAGGGCGATTAGCAACAAAAGCAATTTTTTGTCCCACACGATTAACCATCGCACTTTGCAAAGAGTTATTGCTAAGTTTTGATTTTTTTTAAAATCTCCATTGCGCTTTGCTCCCCCAAAGCTTTTTCTTGCTCTTTGTTAAGCAGCATAAGTTGGGGGCGATTAGTATAAACTGTAGAGGAACAAGCACAGAAAAGTAAAAGAAAAGGAATCAAAGAAATTTTTTTTAAAAATAGACATTAAACAACCCTAAAGCAAATCTAATCAATTTTCAAAACCGCTAAAAACGCTTCTTGGGGCAGATTAACTTTGCCAATAGCCTTCATGCGCTTTTTCCCTTCTTTTTGCTTTTCAAGCAATTTTCTCTTCCTTGTAATATCCCCCCCATAGCATTTTGCAGTGACATTTTTACCCATAGATTTGACTGTTTCTCTTGCGATAATTTTATTCCCCACACTCGCTTGAATCGCCACTTCAAAAAGTTGCCTTGGGATAATCTCCTTCATCGCCTCCACTAGCTCTTTGCCCTTTTCATAAGCTTTGCTTTTAGGCACAATGATACTTAGCGCATCGACAATCTCACCAGCCACGCGTATATCAAGCTTTACTAAATCACCATCTTGATAACCAATAGGCTCATAATCAAAACTCGCATAGCCTTTGGTGCAGGATTTTAGCTTGTCATAAAAATCCATAACAATTTCATTTGTTGGGATATGGTATTCTAATAACACCCTTGTTTCTTGTAAATATTCCATTTTCTTTTGGATTCCACGTCTTTTGCTAACAAGTGTGATGATATTTCCCAAAAACTCGCTAGGCACGATGATAGTTGCTTTGACATAAGGTTCTTTGATTCCGGCAATTTTTTGCTCAAGGGGTAGTTCGCTTGGGTTTTGAATCCTCACCACTTCGCCATCAGTTTGGGTAACTTCATAAACCACCGTTGGGGCAGTGGCAATCAAATCAAGCCCAAATTCCCTCTCTAGTCGTTCTTTGATAACCTCCATATGCAAAAGTCCCAAAAACCCAACACGGAATCCAAAACCCAAAGCCACAGAGGTTTCAGGTTCATAATTAAGACTTGAATCATTGAGTTTAAGCTTCTCTAAAGCATCACGTAAATCTTCAAATTTATCTGTATCAATCGGATAGATTCCCGCAAAGACAAAAGGTTTAGCCGCTTCAAATCCTGCAATAGGCTCTTTAGTTTTGTTTTTAAAATCTGTAATCGTATCGCCAACGGCAATATCTGTTACATTTTTTAAGCCCAAAACAACAATCCCAACCTCGCCACATTCAATTGCCTTTGTCTTTTCTTGTTTGATAGGGTGGGGGTAAAATAGCCCCAAAACCTCATGATTTTTACCACTTCCCATAATGTAAATATTCTGCCCCACTTTGATAGAACCATCAAAAACACGCACCAAAGCTAAAGCACCCAAATAATTATCAAACCAAGAATCATAAATTAAGGCTTTAGTAGGTGCATCCAAATCTCCTTTTGGCGGCGGGATTAAATCAATGATTTTATTAAGTAGCTCTGTGATTCCGATATTTGCCTTTGCGCTCACTTCTAGGGCGTGGCTACAATCCAATCCAATAGTTTGTTCTATCTCGGATTTCACACGTTTGGGTGTGGCTGCTGGAAGGTCAATTTTATTTAAAACCGGGATAATTTCAAGGTTATTCTCTAATGCAATATAAACATTAGCAATGGTTTGAGCCTCCACACCCTGAGAAGCATCAACAACGAGTAAAGCCCCTTCACAAGAGGCTAGAGAGCGTGAAACCTCATAGCTAAAATCTACATGCCCGGGCGTGTCAATGAGATTTAAAATATATCTTTCACCCTTGTAAAGATAACTTAAGCGGACACTTTGAGCTTTTATGGTAATTCCCCTCTCTTTTTCAATATCCATTGTGTCCATCACTTGTGCACTCATTTCTCGCTCTGAAATCGCTCCACAAGCTTGAATTAGGCAATCTGCAAGAGTAGATTTGCCATGATCAATATGGGCGATGATAGAGAAATTACGGATTTTAGAAAGTGAATCTTTCACGATATGCCTTTAATTGAGAAATGAAATTTGTGGTGGGATTTTATCAAAAGTTTGCTAAAAAGGGCTGGAATCTTATCTAATTTTCTTTAAGAATGGTGCTATAATTTCGCTTTTATTTCAAATTCATAAAGGGGCAAATTTGAAAATTATAAAAATCCTCTTAGCGCCTTTGGATTTTATTATGAAATATTTTAAGGCATTAGTGTTTTTACTCATACTATTTTTAATTTTTATACCAAGTTCTAGGAGTAATTCTACCTTAGCCAATGTTGCTAGAATTGACTTAAAGGGAACAATTACTGAAAGCAATGAATTTTTAGAAGAACTTTCAATGTTAGAAAACAATCCTAATATCAAGGGAATTTTGCTTGTAATTGATTCTTCTGGAGGCACGATTCCTCCAAGTATTGAGATTTCAGAGGCAATTAAGCGGGTGCGAAGCAAAAAGCCTATTGTGGCTTACGCACAAGGTTCTATGGCAAGTGGAAGCTATCTAGCAGGAATGTGGGCAGATAGAATTATTGCTAATAAAGGTGCGCTAGTGGGATCAATTGGCGTGATTTTAAATGGATTTGATGTGAGTGGGTTAGCTGCAAAGCTAGGAATCAAAACACAAATCCTAAAAGCTGGAATCTACAAAGAGGCAGGGACTTTTATGCGTCCTTGGAATGAGGTGGAAGAGGAAATGCTAAAGGAATTAATTAAAGAGCAGTATGAAATGTTTGTAAGCGAGGTTGTTGTAGCTAGGAATTTGGATATTACAAAAGAAAAAGATTTTGCACAAGGTCGAGTATTTAGCGCTAAGAGCGCTTTAAAGCTTGGGTTAGTAGATAGCGTGGGGAGTATCTATGAGGCACAAAATGCGCTGCTAAATCTTGCAAAAATTAAAGAGCCTATTTGGCTACAAAAAGATAAAGTGGAATTGTATTGGGAAAAATTCATAGGGGAAAACATCGCACTTGGAATCCAAAGGGGAATCAACGCGCTATCTATGGAATGGCTAAAGGGGAATTAATGCGCTTTGTTTTAAAGATTCAAACACCTGATAAAAAAGGTTTGATTGCAAGAATCACACAAATTATTTTTCAGTTTGATTTGAATATCCTAAAAAATGATGAATTCGTTGATAAGGAAAATAATATTTTTTTTATGCGAAGTGAAGTGGAGGGGGAATGCGAGATTGCAGTATTAAGAGAAAAAATTCAAAAAGAAATTGGTGTAAAATCCACAGAATCAAGTAGCGATGAGGAGGGTAGTAAAGTAGAAATAATCCCTTGTCAAAGAAAGAAAATTGTGATTCTTTGCACCAAAGAAAACCATTGTTTGGGAGATTTGCTAATCCGCTATGATAGTGGAGAGTTAAATGCAGATATTTTAGCAGTAGTTTCAAATTATGAAATGTTAAAGCCTTTATGTCAGAAGTTTGAACTGCCTTTTATCTGCATTAGCCATGAGGGAAAAAGTAGGGAAACGCATGAAAAAGAGATTATTGCGGTCTTGAAGCAATATCCAAGTGATTATATTGTTTTAGCAAAATATATGCGGATTTTATCTCCAAATTTTGTAAGCGAGTTTGGAGGGAGACTAATTAATATCCATCATAGCTTTTTGCCAGCTTTTGTGGGGGCAAATCCTTACAAACAAGCCTATAAGCGGGGTGTAAAAATCATTGGTGCAACGGCACATTTTGTGAATAATGAGCTTGATGAGGGTCCAATTATTTATCAAGATATTACTAAAATTAATCACACAATGGATTGGAAAGAGATGCAAAAATATGGCAGAGATGTCGAAAAAATAGTGCTTTCTAAAGCATTAAATCTGGCTTTAGAAGAGCGGATTTTTGTTTTTAATAACAAAACCATTGTCTTTTAGTTTTTAAAGAAGGCTTGGGGGTGCAGAAAAATTTAATTTTTTCTATTTTGATTGTCATTGCAATGGCGTTTTGGGGCAGCTCTTGGGCAGGTGGCAAGATTTTGGTGCAATACACAAGCGCAGATATTGTGGCGTTTTGGCGGTTTTTCTTTGCTTTTGTAGCTTCAATTCCTCTAATTTTTATCTTTAAGATTCCACTTAGAATCAACATAGAAAATTTCAGATTTTTATTCCTAGCAGCTTGTCTTAATGGGTTGTATTCGATTTTGTTTTTTATGGGATTGAATTATGGCAGTGCAGGGAAGGGTGGTGTGCTTGTTACGACTTTGATACCCATTTTTGCATATTTACTTGCTTACTTTTTTTATCGCAAAGATAATAGAAGTATTAAACCCAATGAGGTTTTGGGCTTAACAATTGGGATTATCTCTGGGGTGTGTTTGCTAAATCTTGGGAGTTTTGAGGAGCTATTTGGTAAATTTAATATGTTGTTTTTGCTGTGTGCTTTAGATTGGGCGATTCTTACTTTAGTGTGTCAGAAAATCCGCATTCACCCCCTAGCCATTAATTTTTACATTACTTTTTTAAGCACGCTTTTTTACCTACCTTTATTTTTGTTTAAACCACAAATTATAGAAGTTTTTAGCTATGATTTGCGATTTTGGGGTATGATGTTTGTGGTGGCGGTTCTCTCAACGACAATTGGGACAAGCATTTATTATATGGGGATTGCAAAGCTTGGAATAACAAAGGCAAGCTCTTTTCAACTTTTAGTTCCTGCAATGGCTTTGGGAAGCAGTTATTTGATTTTAGGGGAGATTCCAAGCCTTTTAACAATTTTTGGTGGAATCTTAGCTATCTTTGCAACTTATTTGATTAATATTCACAAACCAAAAAAATTGGCTAGATAAAAGATTCTAAAATTAACTTGAAAATTAGCATAGAGTAGTGCGATTCAATGGAATTGCACTTAAGAATATGTATTGCAAGCAAAAATCCATAAGGATTAAGCTTACAAAAGGAGTTTAGAAAAGCTTTTGGAGTAGCTTATCTCCTTTGTAGATTCCAAAAGTCTTTGAATCGCCATTTTTATAAAGCAAGACTACTGGATATTCCTCTTGTGTGCTACCTTGCTCCATTCCGGGACTTCCTATGGGCATTCCGGGTGTGGAGATTCCAACCACATCTTTAGGTTTGTTTTCTAAAAGCCAATCAATCGCACTAAGTGGCACATGCCCTTCCACTGCATAGCCCTCAATCACGCCAGTATGGCAACTTTGATTTTGAGGGGCAATTTTGTATTTTTCTTTGATAGCCATAAAATCATCATTTTTGTTGTGGGTGACTTGATAGCCATTGTTTTGCAAATAATCGCCCCATTTGATGCAACACCCACAAAATGGGCTACTATAAATCTCAACCTCTTTGCCAAGCAGATAAAGCGGAGTGAGTAAAGAGAGAAGTAAAAGTTTTTGATTTTTCATTATGTCGCCTTTCTTTTTTTATGCTGATTCTACCACAAAGCTTTAAAAAGCTTGCTTATTTTAAAGGTTGATTCCAAAATAATACCTTAAAAAACATTTCATTCCATGTAATAGGGGAATACCAAAAACTAAAAAAGAAGGGACTTTTAATTAACCAAAAAGTTAATCTTTCTATTCCAAGCTATGAGGATAGAAAATCTTTTTTCTTTTGAAGGAATAGTTAAAATCAAGCAAGAGGCAGAGAAACATAACTTAGAAGTAGGGCAGTATTACACTAAGAATCTTGTTTGAATGATTTAAGGGATAAGATAATGGATAAAAAACCAAAAACTACATTTTTTGCAGGAACAAATGGAGCAGGGAAAACTGCACTATACTATCAAGAATTAGAAAATGGTAAAGAGTGGTTATATTTATAAGCTTTTATTAAAGCCTCTAAAAGCGGTTCTAAAAAGTCTTTTATTTCATTTTAAAAACTTAAAATGCAAATACAAAGGGTTTAAAGGAGTTTTTAAAAAAACAAAAAGGAGAGGAAGAAGAGGAAACTCTTTATAATCAACAATATTTACCTTTTGTATATTTATAAAACTCAACCACAGGTATTGCTATCGTTATTATTCCGCATAAAATAGCGATTGTAACTAAAATTATACTTTCACTAAAATTTTGCAGCAGTAGATACACAATACCCTTAGCAATATCAAACAAAAAATACAAATAGATTCTTTTAGTCTTATAAAGGAATTTAAACCCACAATAAAGATACAAAAGATACAAAGCAAGAAATGGGATATCAATAAAATGTAAAGGCACCACAAATGTAAATGTAAGCATTATGCAACACATTACCAATATAAGCTTAGAAACCCATTGCCAAAATGGATTAACACTTACAGGATATTCTCTAGGCTCTAATATAAACTTTCGCCTATAATCCCCATAAAGCAGAATCAGAATCACAAGATTAAAAGCTAAACCTGCAAGAAATAATACAACATTATTTTCAAAACCACCATATACAAACAGCGTAGAAATAATAGTTGCTAGTGGCATTAAGCCAATCAAAATCTTATCCTCATTTGTTACAACATTATTTAAGTTTCCTTTAAGTGATATTGTCATCTAAAAACCCCAAAGATACCCATTAAATCATTATAGGGCGTTTGAAATCATTTTTTAGCTTCCAAAAAAAGTTTGAAAATTATAGTTTTCAATATAAAAATAGAATCTTTTTGCTATAATTAGAGTTTTGTTAATTAGCTTTAGTTAGCTTTAAGTTTCAACAAAACTTAAAACTTTATTTAATATAAAGGAAAAGTAATGCGTTATCCCATTGACTTCAAAGATGACTTTGCGGGAAATTTGCTATTTTGGATTGAACGTTTTGTATATAGCAAGCTAAATAGCCTATCCAATCATCAAGTCCAAAATAAAAAAGAGATTGCCTTGCAGCTTAACTCCTTGCGTAAAGGCGTGCAAAACATCAAGGAATTACAAGAAATCTGCAAACAATGCCGTAATGTCGGACTAATTGGAATTAACACCTACATTACACCACTACTAAAGCTTTATGAATACTTAAGCTATCTTGGATTGGCATCTTTAAGGGAGATTGATGAAGAAATGCTAAAAGAGTTTTTGACGATTCACACAAGCTCACTTTCAGATGCGACAAAGAAAAATTATCGCGTCTCTCTCATTAATTTTTTTGGCTTTATTGACAAGCAGAATGAAGATGATGATGGCACTTCCCATATCTTTAGAATCGAACTAAAAAATTGGGGTGGATTGCGTGGCAAAGCCGGACAAAAACTGCCTTCATATATGATTGAAGAAGAGGTGCAGAAGTTTTTAAATGGTATTGACACCTACCCTTTTAAGCACCAAGATTTAGGGGCTAGGAATCGCCTGCTTTTAAAAATGATTATTTACACCGGAATACGCGTAGGAGAGGCGTTGAATCTTAAAATCAAGAACATTACATTAGATGGTGATTTTTATGTGATTCAGGTGCGAGGCAAAGGCAATAAGCCACGTGTAGTGATGATAAAGGCAAAAAATCTTGGCAGTGATTTTTCGTTGTGGATTAATTCGCGCCCTAATGAAGTAGAAAATGATCTGTTCTTTTGCAATCACAAAGGCAAAAAACTTACCCAAGCTTATGTCAGCAGAATCGTTGAACAAGTATTATTGACTAATGGAATCCGCAAAGAAAAAAATGGCGCACATATGCTACGACATTCCTTTGCCACCCTACTCTACCAAAAAAGTCAAGATTTGGTACTCGTCCAAGAAGCCTTAGGACATGCAAGCGTGGAGACTTCGAGAATCTACACCCATTTTGACAAACAAAAACTCAAAGCAACCACAGAAATAATGTAGAAATACATTTTAGCTGCGTTTGAGTTGGATTGCTTCTTGCATTAGCTGGTCTGCTGTCGTAATTGCCTTTGCACTCATCTGATACCCTCTTTGATATACAATCAAATCTGTCAAAGCTGTTCCTGTATCAACATTACTAGTCTCTAGCATATGATCAAGCACTCGCCCATATTTGAGGTTTGCAGTCCCTGTCTCCTCCCACGCTAGAAGTGGTGGTCCACTCACAACAAAGGTTTCGCCATTGATAGTTCTTACATTCATTTCAAAAAGATTCCCACCTATTTTACTCAAACCTTGGTCATTAACAAAAGCCGCAATTCCGATTCTACCAATAGGCTCTACTTTGCCATTAGAAAAATTCATAAGGATAATCCCCTCTTCATTAATCACAATATCATTCATAATGCCTAACTTTGTGCCATCTTGTGTGGTGGATTTCAATGCAGAATCAGTATAGGCAAAATTACTAGAAAACTTACCATCATTACTTTGTGCAAGATTAACCTGAATGCTGCCTTCTTGGAAAGGCACCTCAAAAGGTTCCGCATTAGCACTGCCATCGGCATTAAAAGAAATCTCACTAAACACCGGATTTTCACTGATTATGTTCTTGCCCGTGCTATCATAAATTGCACTTTTAACCTCCCACCTCTCATTAATCGGTGGAGTCGCAGTTTGGTCGCCCTGCTCTAGCAAAATATACTCACTTTTAAGAATAAATTTCTCACCAGAATCACTATAAACTTCAGTGTTTGTCTCATAACTTGGGACATTTAGCTGGGTGCTATCTAAGAAATCTGTCATTAAAATCCGCCAACCACTAGAATCTTCTGTTGGATTTGTATCCCCTGCCCCATTGACTTTTTGATACAAAATTCCATTGAGGGTTACCATAGCATTTTCTTCATAAACATTTCCAGCTTCATACCCAGCAATCATTCCTCTAACATTCTCGCCAATCTCCTTCCAAGCCTCTGTGTCTTCTGCAGGATTTTGTGCGACAAGCTCACCAGTTTGCGGGTCTTCTACCATTATAATTTCAGCCTCTGTTCTTTGGTAGATTTTGCCCTCATAAACGATAAAATCCCCCTCTGCATATTCCATATCTTCTTGATAATTTTTTACTTTCCTTGAATCAACTAAAGTCCATAAATCAGGATTATCAATTGGATTCCCAGCATTTTCCTCTTCGCCATTTTTTTGAAAAATCATTCCCTCATAACTCACATAAGCACCATTAGGATAAGTAGCCGTTTCACTAAAGGCTTGGATTTGGGATTGGAAAGCGGATTTTAAAGTTTCATTGTTGGCACTCAAACCAAGCTTTTGAGCTAATCTCCCACTGATGCTAAGATTGATTTCTTGCATGGAGTTATTGCTAAGATACAAAGAGCAATCGCTTGGATTCCCAGAATCATCAAGTTTTAAAGCCAAATCAAGCCCGGTTTGCTCTTTGATTAAATCAATTAATTCCCCCACACTCTTAAAGCCATTTTCATCTTCTGCACCATAAGTAAAAGTATAATCCGTAGTTTCGCCATTTTGCTCAATACTAAAGGTAATGTCCTTGTAATTTTTCGCATCAAGCAGTTTCCCACTAGAATCCATTAAGGAATTAATATCAAGAGCAAGGAATTTCTCCATACTAAAATTGCCATTTTCATCTTGCAAGATAGTGATTCCTTTGGGGTTTTGGGTGCGGTTTAGATTAATAGCAAGATTAATTTCAGTTGTCAAAGTGGGTTGATAACGCATTTCTTGTGGTATCTGAATAGGCTCTAGGAGCGAACCCCCTAGATTAGCATAGTCTTGCTCTAGGTTATTAGTGCCTCTTAGAGTTCCATCAGCGGTAATTTTACCAAGATTGATTCCATACATATAATAACCACTAGAATTAACCAAATACCCTTCCCCATCAAGACTAAAAGAACCATCGCGTGTAAAATAGTTTTGTTGCACTCCGGTATAATCAGGATTTTTAATATCAAATTCACCATTTTTGTTTAGCCCTACGACAAACCACCCTTTGCCACTATAAGCCACATTAAAATCCCCATCAGCACTAACATAAGTCCCATCATTAGTATTAATGGCATTAGAGCCAATCGTAACGCCATAATTGTAGTCATTTGCCACAGAAGAATTAGAATTAATATAGTTTAGATTCGTAGAAAAGAGGCTCTTAAACTCAGGGGAATTTGCTCTAAAACCGGCAGTATTAATATTAGCAATATTATTAGAAGTGACATCAATTCCAGTTTGATGGGTTTTAATTCCGCTAATTCCGCTATAAAGTGATCCTACCATAGCTCCCCCTTAGTCTTTTTTGTAATAAGAAGTTACATAAATAATTGGCACAGTTAGGTAATCACCTAGCTTCACATAAGGCACACCTGCATCAAATAAAATACTTTCCACTTCCCCTCTTCCAAGTTGTGTTTGTTTGTATTGGTTGGTATTAGAATCAAGATTATATTCGGCTTTGATGACATAATCCCCTTTATCGACATAATTCCCTTTATTATCTCTTGTATCCCATTCCAGCTCTACATAACCCTCTTTGCCCTCATAAATGTATTTTCCATTTTCATCTTTTGCAGCAAGATCAATTTCGCGAACGACTTTATTATCCTTATCAAGGATAGTAATTTTTGGTTGTCCTTTGGTAGGGTCAATAGGCTCATCAAAATAAAGACTAAACTTGATTGCCTCATTTTTATCAACATTTAATGCAACATAAGGAGTTTCAGCGATATTTCCTATCATGCCTATGGTGTTGTATCCACCAATAATACTGCTATCTTGAATGCTTCCCGCTAAAGTCCCCATAGTTTCTAGCATTTTTTCTTGAGTTTCAATCAGTTTTTGCTGTGCTTCAATAGTTTTTTCGTTGGTTTTTTGCATGGATTCCATTGCACTTGTCATTTGTTCCATTGCTTTTTTCATTTGGGTTTGTGCTTCTACTTGGGTGAGCTGTGCTGTTTGGGTTAGAATCTCTTGAGTGTCCATCGGTGCTGTTGGATCTTGATTCTTAAGCTGTTCTAAGAATAATCGCATAAAAGCTTCTGAGCTTAAGCCGCTATTGTCCTCTTCCTCCTTTGTAATTGGAGTATCTCCGGGGAATCCAGTGCTATCTGTACTGCTAGTGCTTGCAGTACTGCTAGTAGAACTATTTGTGTTAGTGCTGTTTGTAGAAGTATTGGTATTGCTTTGAGCTGTGTCATTTCCTCCTGTCTCTGTTTGTGCAGTTCTAGCTGTGGCATCTGAAGTGTAACTAAGAGAATTGTTACTACTTGAAACTGTCATTTTACTCTCCTTAAGCATAATATGAAAAGCTCAAATCCAAGCGGGAGATTTCCCTACTTGTTTCTTCTGCTTGTTGATAAACTTGTAAGCCATTTTCGTTCCTCTTTTGATTCTGCTGTGAGTTTTGCTGGCGAGAATCACTGAAATTTCCTCCATTGTTTTGTGAAAAACTATTCCCACTGGTGTCCTTGAAATCCATAGTAACTTCGCTAAAACCAACATTACTAAGCTGATTTTTAAAATCCTGCATATTTTGCATGAAAAGTTGTAGCGCATTTTGGTTAGAGCTAATTTGCACATTGATTTTATCACCAATTTTGGTG
>CALVAF010000052.1 GCA_944325475.1 uncultured Helicobacter sp. | reverse complement strand
CTTGTGCTAGATTCTGTAATTTTTCTATATTGTCAATATTTTGATGATAAGAATGACTTATATAAGCTGGCAATTCCTCTTTGTTGGAAAGAATTTCAGATATTATTTGTTTGGTATCTTCTTCTACACTATTTTCATTACTCTGTGATAAATTTTCTGTAGTATTAAAATTTTGACTTATGGATTGTGTAGATTCTTTAGAATTAATATTATAGGAATTAGAATAAAGACTCAAGTAATTAGAGGCGTTAATTTGCATAGCTTACCTTTGATGATTTTGTTGCAGTTTGTCTGTGATTCTGCATTATAGCAAAGGTAAGCAAGAGGTGTTCCAACAAGGGTATTCAAGCCTCTATTGTGCTATCTAAAATATTTGATATTGACTTTATCCTGTTTTATCCAGTTTTCAACCGCTTTATAGTCTTTAATCCTACCTATCACATTATTTTGAAAATCTAAAGTTTTAACATTACTGGGATTATTTTTGTTAATTTTTACCACTTTTGATGTGATCTTGTTGGTTTTGAAATTATAGGTTGTGGCAACAGCAGCATAATAATCTGAACCAAGATTAAAATAAGCAGAATCTCCTGTTGTCAATTTGACTTCATAATATGCAGTGTAATAAATATTGTTTCCAAAATTATCTACAATCCCATATTGTTTTCTAATTACTTGTTGTGCATAAGCCCCACCAATAATCTCACCCATCTCTTGATGATTAAGTGTTTTAACACCTAAAGACTTTTCATTAGATTTTCCATTAGTGGCTAAAGAAATTAAATCAATAGCAAAAGCATTACTTAAAAGACTAGTAATTATAGATAAAGCTAGTAATAACTTTTTCATTAACAAAACTCCTTTAAAAGCTTTTAATATCATTATATTAATTTTTTTATTTAGTTTTTTACTATATTCCTTGTTTTAACAAGATTCCTTTATAGATTGAATATCTTGTATGAATCAGTAACACATATCTAAAAATTTAGATAAATAAGTGTTTTTAAAATAAACAATGATTATTTAGAGAGAATACAAAGTCTTTAGTTTATAACCTAGAGTATTTACTACTTCTTGTAATTCTATAAAGATTAATATAGTTACTAAATAAGATTCCTCATATTGTTGCCTTATAACATTTTGATTATGGAGCTCTTGAAGAGACTTAACACCAAAAGCAAGCAAAATAAAACATGTATCAAACCCCTGATTTTCTAACTTCCATACTTAATTCTTGCACAAATTCACTCCCAATTCCAGCACTTGTAAAAAGTTCCAAAAGTAGCGAATGTGGAATCCTGCCATCGATGATATGGGCTTTTTCCACGCCATTTTTGATACATTCTAAACATGCCTCGACTTTAGGAATCATTCCCCCACTAATCACCCCTTTTTCAATTAATTCTTGCGCTTCTTGTAGATTCAAGCTCTCGATGATTTTTTTCTCACTATCCAAAACCCCTTGCGTGTCGGTTAGAAAAATCGCCTTTTTAGCCTTTATAGCAATGGCTATGGCACTTGCAGCACTATCGGCGTTAATGTTAAATCCGGGGTGTCCGGATTTTTCCCCACATGCAATAGGGGCAATTACTGGAATGAGATTTTGAGCCAGGAGATTGTCAATCACTTCTCCTTTAGTAGCGATAATTTCGCCTGTGTAACCATATTTCCCATTTTCTTTTGGCTTAGCTAAAAAAAGTGAAGCATCTTTTCCGCTAATGCCTAACGCATTTACCCCATGATAATTCAAAAACGCCGTAATTTCTTTGTTTATCTCGCCACTTAGTACCATTTCTACTACCTTCAAAGCATCAATACTTGTAACTCTAAGCCCATTAACAAATTCGCTTTGAATCTTCAATGCCTCTAGTAGCTCATTAATCCTCTTACCCCCGCCATGCACGATAATAGGCTTAATCCCAAGCATATAAAGCAGCACAATATCCATTGCAAATTGCTCTTTTAGCTCCGGATTAATCTGTGCAGCCCCACCGTATTTGATGACGATTTTTGAGCCGCGAAAGATTTTAATATAAGGAAGCGCATCAAGTAAAATAGAAACGATTTTGGAGTGATTATGCATTATTTTCCTCTTTTTCTAGTAAAATATTTGTGAAATTATAACTCAAAAAAGGAATACAAAATGCAAAATATTGTTTTTTTGGACGCTTCAAGTCTTGGCGAAAATAATCTCAAAGAAAGTTTGCAAAAAATCGGTAACTACACAGAATACGCTACCACAAGCCCAAAGGAAACCCTAGAACACTGCAGAGGGGCAAATATCGTGCTAACTAACAAAGTTATTTTAGATAGCGAGATTTTAAACACATTAAAAGACACGTTAAGGCTTGTGTGTATCACGGCAACAGGAATGAATAATGTGGATTTGCAAACGGCTCAAAACCTCGGAATCGAAGTCAAAAATGTCGCTGGCTATTCTACCAAAAGTGTGGCGCAACACACTTTGATGATGGCATTAGCTCTAAGCGCAAAACTACCTTTTTATGATTCTTATTGCAAAAGCGGTGCGTATGCTAAAAGCCCTATTTTTACGAATCTCTCCACGCCATTAGAATCACTTGATAACAAAAAATGGGGAATCATCGGGCTTGGAGCTATTGGCTTAGAAGTTGCAAGGCTTGTAAGCGCGTTTGGGGCGAATGTCAGCTACTACTCCACAAGTGGGAAGAATCAAAATCCAAGCTATCCTTGTATCCCGTTAGAATCGCTGTTGAAAGAAAGTGATGTCATCTCTATCCATGCTCCTCTAAATCCCGCCACACAAAATCTGCTCAACCAAGGCAATCTGTGCTTAATTAAAAAAGGCGGAATCTTGATTAATGTTGGTAGGGGCGGAATCGTCAATGAACTAGACTTGGCAGAGGAAATGCAAAAACGTGAAATTTATGCAGGATTTGATGTGTTTAGCAAAGAGCCAATGGAGGAAAACCACCCTTTTTTAAATCCCAAAATCACTCATCAGCTTATCCTTACTCCACACAATGCTTGGGGCTATGAAGCCAGCAAAGAAATCCTTATAAAAGGAGTGCT
>CALVAF010000051.1 GCA_944325475.1 uncultured Helicobacter sp. | reverse complement strand
TTATAAAAACCAAAATTTCATAGATTATATATATTCTTTCTTTGTATCTAGCTTAGTGGGGGTATGAGGAGGAGAAAGCTTAGAGCAAAAGGGCTAATTTGTAACTTCTTAGTTTTATTTTGCTTCTTTAGTGGGTTTGTTTGCAGATTCTTATCTAAATTTCTTTATAAAACTACCGCTACCTTAATGATTATCGTTAGCCAGCAATCTCAATTCTGGGTTGGTAGGAAGTTTGATTTTTAGCATAACTTTGCAGGGCATATTGCCTTTTAGAATCCTCAAAAAACAGCTCTTCTTGCGTTTGTCCCTCTCTTTTTCTCTCTTGTTCTTTTAGTCTTTCTTGATTTTCTTGCGTTTGTTCTTGTGCTTTGTTCTTGCTTGATTCTCCATTTGTATCGCGCTTGCAGCAACTTTATAATCCTGCGGACTTGGGTCAGCAGGTGCCATAGCTGCTGCGACAATCTGTCTTGCATTTTGGATAGTCTCTTTGGGAGTTTTACCCTCTTTTATGGAGATTGGCACTTCCCCAGAAGTTGCATACATCTTGCCATCAGGTCCCCTTGTGTATCCATAGCTTGCCCCACCACTCACAACCCCAGCACCTGCTGCAATATGGGCTGCCTCATGGGCTTTAACATTCCTATCAATACTTTCTAGCTCACGCACATATTGCACTTGGTCTGGCTCTAGCTCCTTGCCATTTACTATTGTCATGTTTTTTTCTTCTTGATTTTCTTTATCTTCTGTCATTTGAATATTAAAATCATCTTGTGAAGTCAGATTCGATTCTGGCTTTTTTGAAGCGTAAGTTTGCTCTCTCCAAAGGTTAGGGATTAAATAAAAATTAGCATTTCCAACTTGCATTTTCCCTCCTTTAGCGCTCTTTTATGACAGGCATTGGAACACAAATTCCTTTGCTTTTTGCAGGGCTTCTTCAATTTTTTCTAACTCCTTGCCTCCAGCAGTTGCAAAGTCATCTCTACCACCACCATTTCCACCCATGATTTGTGCCACTTCCTTAACCCAAATTCCAGCTTTAATGGGCGCATTTTTAACTCCCGCAGCGATTTTGCCATGGTTATCAATAAGTAAAACTGCCACTTTTTCATATTTATTTTTAGTCTCATCAATGACTTCTTTAATATTACTTCCACTAAATCCCTGCACCACTACTGAGATTCCCTTGATATCTTGAATCTTGAGATTTTTGACTTCCTCTTTGGAATTTCCACCTTGGGATTTTAGGGCTTTGATTTGCTCTTTTTGCTTTTTGATTCCATCAAGCAGATTTTGTGTCTTTAGCTCTTCTTTTGCTCTAGCAATCTCTCTTAAAGCCCCTTTTGCATAGCTGTATGCCGCCCTACCACAAACCGCTTCAATTCTCCTCACTCCACTACTCACACCACTTTCTTTAAGGATATAAAAACTTCCGATATTTGCAGTATTCTCAACATGGATTCCACCACACAGCTCAATAGAATCCCCAAAACTAATCACCCGCACATTTTCCCCATATTTCTCGCCAAATAGTGCCATAGCCCCCTTAGCCTTAGCCGCCTCAATCCCCATAGTCTCACAAACTTGCGGGGAGCTTTTTAAAATTTTTTCATTCACTAACAATTCAATCTTTTCTAACTCTTCATAGCTTAAGGATTTTGGGTGTGAAAAATCAAAACGCAAGCGATTAGCTTCCACCAAACTTCCAGCCTGTGTGATATGCTCCCCTAAAACTTCCCTTAAAGCCTTATGCAGCAAATGTGTTGCGCTATGGTGTTTAGCAATCTCTAGTCGTTCCTTACTCACTTCCACATAAACTTCCTGCCCTATTTTTAGGGGTTTTAAAGCTTCTAATGTTGAGATATTTAATCCAAAATATTTTTTGGTATCGGTAATATTGCCTAGAATTTCACCTTTATCCAAGATTCTTCCCTTATCGCCAATAGGACCTTCAGATTGCGGATAAAGCGGTGTTTTATCAAACATCACATAGCCCTTGCCACACAATCTCTCCACTTCTTTGAAGTTTTCATCTAACAAGGCTAAAATCTTCGCCTCAGATTGCACACATTCATAGCCCACAAAGGCATTTTCTCCAAACCTTGAAAGCAATGCCTTAAAATCCCCCTCTTGCTCACTATCGCCACTACCTTTCCAATTTGCCTTTGCCTGCTCTTTTTGTTTTTGCATACACACTTCAAAGCTATCAATATCCACACCAAAGCCATTTTCTCTAAGCATATCTTGGGTTAAATCAAGCGGGAATCCATAGGTATCATAAAGTTTAAAGGCAATCTCCCCACTAAAAAGCGCCTTTTGCTTCTCTTTTTTGAGAGCTTCAAGCTCTTTACTAAAAAGATTCATACCATTTTCAAGGGTTTCAAAGAATCGTTCCTCTTCTGCCTTGCATTGTGCTTTAATAATTTCTTGCTTTTCTTTAAGATAGCCATAGTGATTCCCCATATTTTCACACACACTCTCTAAAACTTCATAAACAAAGGGCTTCCGCATTCCCAGCAAATACCCATGCCTAATGGCACGGCGTAAGATTCGCCTAAGCACATAGCCCCTACCTTCTTTGTCAAAATTCACGCCTTGTGCAAGCAAAAATGCAACTGCCCTTGCATGGTCAGCAATAACGCGAAAACTTGCTCCACTCTCATAGAAATATTTTTGTCCCACAACCTCTTCCACCTTTGCAATTAAAGGCATAAAAAGCGAAGAATCAAAATTGCTACTTTTGCCTTCTAGCAGTGCCATTACACGCTCTAGCCCCATTCCCGTATCAATACTAGGCTTAGGAAGCAGTTTTAAATTCCCCTCATTATCCCTTTCATATTGCATAAAGACAAGATTCCAAATCTCTAAGAATCGATCTCCATCACCCCCAAAATAATCTTCTGGACCATTGAATTTCTCAGCGCCCTGATCCACAAAAATCTCGCTACAAGGACCACAGGGACCCGTATCACCCATTTGCCAAAAGTTATCCTTATCCCCCATTCTCTTAATGCGGTTAGGTTTGATATGCGCTTTCCACAGCTCAAATGCCTCATCATCACTTTCATGAATGGTTACATAAAGCACCTCTTTACTAAAACCCAAAACTTCCGTAACAAACTCCCACGCATAGGCAATAGCTTCCTTTTTGAAATACGCCCCAAAGCTAAAATTCCCAAGCATTTCAAAAAGCGTGTGATGCCTTGAAGTGTAGCCGACATTTTCTAAATCATTATGTTTGCCCCCAGCGCGGATACACAACTGCGCACTTGTAGCGATATTGGGATTTGGAGTGGGGACTTTACCAGTAAAAACATCTTTAAACTGCACCATTCCAGCATTAGTAAAAAGCAAGGAGGGATCATCAGGGACAAGGGGCATTGATTCATAGACTTTATGCCCCTTGCTTTGAAAAAACTCCAAAAATAAAGCACGAATATCTTTTTTCATAACAAACCTTTAAGAAATCTAAAAAACTTTAAAATTCTACTTTTTTTGTATTAAAATCTTTCTTTAATTCTTAATTTTTGCTTCCTTTGAGAACAAGAATCAAGTAAATAAATAATATGCTGCCAAACCTTTTGCGTATTAGCACTCAAGCCTATCCCACAAGTACTAGAGCTAGAATATCCCGATAAAATCGAACTTTTATCATAAAATTTCACAAAATTTTTCAAAGCCGCTTGGTTAAGTGCTGGATTTAAAAAGCCCTTATTTCCCGCAAATCCACAACATTTTGTATCTTTGTGTATCACCACTTCTTTAGTACAAAGTTTCGCAATCTCATACAAATTTGCCTCATTGTCTTGTGTTTGCTTATAATGCCGTGTGGAACAGGGCGCATACACTCCAATAGTTGAATCTCTAGGTGTGATTTCAAGCTTTAAAATGAGATTTTGCAAGACAAAACTTGGCATATCATAAATTTTTAATTGGACCTTTTTAAACAGCCCAAATTCATAAGCCCTCTCTAATAATTCCAAAGAGCAAGCACTATGGTCACAAACTATCGGAATTTCCCCATTTTTACTTGCCTCTGCCAAAGCAGTAAAAGTCTTTAATGCCATTTCTTTAACGCTTTCTTTATAATCCTTAAAAGCCTTAGAACAGCACAAACCCTTAAGATTTTTGGGATAAATGACACTAATTCCACCCTTTTGACAAAGGCTTTCAAAAACCTCTTGAATACTTCGCTTGTCTTTTGCTTCTTTTGGTGGCGCAAAGAGACGATTAAGACAGGAAGAAAAATATACAACCTCTAAAGGCGTATTTCTAATTTTATTAACATATTTTCTTTGGAGATTGCTTTGAGGGAAATAATCTGGCATTATGGGGGTTTTTATCAATGTGTTGATTTTTTTAGAAAGAGGCTTAGAGAGTGATTCTGTTAGGTTTGCAAAAGCAATCGTGCTTTGCAAAATCGGCTCTGCTATATGGAAATTTTTTGCCACCAATTTTGCAATCTTTGGATAACGCCCAATTTTAGTGAGTTTAGCAATATTAGCCGTATCAATTTGCAAAGGACAGAGATTAGCACAAGCCGAACAAGTCGCGCAAGTCTCAATTCCATAATACTCATAGCCCTCTTTTAACTCCTTTAATTCCCTTTGTTCTTGTGTGTTTAAATATTCTTTTGATTCTAAACGACAAATTTCTTGATACACGCTAATGCGTTGCCTTGGGGTGAGGGTAAAACCAAGTGTTGGACAGGCTTTCTCGCAAAATCCACATTCCATACATTTTCCAATAAACTCACTTACAGCATTGTAATGCTCTAATGAGTGCTTAAGATTCTTAGTGTGAATCTCCTTGTCTTCACTCAAAATCACATCGGGATTAAAAATATTTTTGCTATCAAAAAGCTTTTTGATTTTTTTATTAAGATTATAGGCTTTCTCTCCCCATTCTAACTCAACAAAAGGTGCAACCATTCTGCCCGTTCCATGCTCAGCTTTAATACTGCCTTGATAGCTTGCTACTTTTTGGGCTAACTCCTCCATAAAGCCCTTGAAATTTTTTAATTCTTTTGGTTTGCTTAGGTTAGGCGTAATAATAAAATGCACATTCCCACTTAAAGCATGCCCAAAAATAATCCCCTTAAAATGGTATTTTTCAAAAAGCTTGATAACTTCTGCAATTCCCCGTGTAAAATCCTCAATAAAAAAGCAAATATCCTCGGTGATAACCGTGCTTCCCTTTAGGCGATTCCCAGCTACCATTGGCAAAATCCCCTTGCGTATTAACCACCACGAATCTTGCTCTTTTTTATCAAAGCTAAAACGCACTTTAAAAAGTGTTTGAAGTCGTTTTATCTTTGGAGTGAGATAAGCAATATTGTCCTCTAGCTTCTTTTTAGTCTGCGATTCTAATTGAATGAGAATCGCACAATTACCATTTTGCAATTCTAAAATCTCTTTAGGCAAACCCTCCAAATGTTTCACACTCTGCAAACAGGCATAATCCATAATTTCAGCAGCGCTGATAATAACTTCATTCTTCGCAAAAAGCAAAATTGCCTCGCTAGCTGCATAAATATCTTTAAAAAATAACAAAGCACAGGCTTTATAAGGCAAATCCTCAATCGTCTCATATTCCACACGACTAACAAACCCTAAAGTTCCTTCAGCTCCAATAAAAATGTGATTCAAAATGTCTTTTGGATTGTCAAAATCCACTAAGGCATTAAGGCTATATCCAGTTGTGTTTTTAATCGAAAATTTTTTAGTGATGAGATTTTTGAGTTCCAAATCTGCATTCACTTCCCTATGAAGATTCATCAAGCCTTCAATTAGCTTTGGGTGAGCATTGCAAAACTCCCTAAAAGAATCTTCGCTAGAGGTATCCAAAATACTTCCATCTTCTAAAATCATACGCACAGATTTTATCGTATTGTAGCTATTTTGTTTCACGCCACAGCACATTCCACTAGAATTATTCGAAAAGATTCCACCAATTTGCGCATTTGCAATCGTGGCAGGGTCAGGACCGATTTTTTTACCAAAAGGCATAAGGGCTTCATTAGCATTAATCCCAATTACACCACAATCACACCAAATGCTTTCTTGATTCTCTGTGATTTTAATTTCCCGCCAAAAACACACCACCAGCACACTTTCACTACAAGCCTGCCCACTAAGTGAAGTCCCAGCTGCCCTAAAGGTTAATGGAATCTCAAATTCTCTAGCAATTTTAATAAGTAGCGAAACCTCTTCTTCATTATCTGCCCACACCACTGCCTTTGGGATATAGCGATAGCAAGATGCATCAATTCCATAGGCAAAGCACCTCAAATAATCCGTAAAAATCCTCTCTTTAAAGACCTCTTTTGCCACCTCTAAAAACATTCCGAAATTCTTCATACTCTATCCTCGCCAAAACCTTGCAAAAGCTCCAAAAACACAGCTTTTAGCTCCTCAACCTCACGCATTTTAACCCGTTCATTAAGAGAATGAATTGTGTCATTACACACACCACATTCCACGACTTTTATGCCATATTCCGCAAAATACCTCGCATCACTTGTCCCCCCACTTGTGCTTAAAAGTGGCGTGATTCCTAAAGTCTTTTGCAAAGATTGAATCAGCTTTTGGATAATGAGATTACTAGAATCTGTCAAAAATGGCTTAGAACTTTGCTTTAATTCCAAATGGTGTGGAATACCACTTAAAATCTGCTTGAAATGATTCTCCAAATCCTGCAGACTTGTCTTAGGGGAATTGCGGATATTAAACATAATTTTTAAATCATTGGGTGTCACATTCACCACTTCCATTCCACTGCGAATATCAGTAACCACAATCTTGCTAGGCTCAAATTCCTCGCTTCCATTATCTATATCAAATCCTGCAATTTTAGGCAAAATCTTAGCAATAATCTCTACAGGATTAACACATTTACTAGGATAAGCGACATGCCCTTGTTTCCCAAAAATTGTGAGTTTGCCATTAATCGACCCACGTCTGCCATTTTTTATCATATCCCCAAACTTTTCCACACTTGTAGGCTCAGCAACAATAGCATAACTTGGCAGCAAATCACGCTTTTGTAACTCCTCTAAAACATATTTGGTCCCAAAAATTGCCTCCCCCTCCTCATCACTTGTTAATAAAACTGAAAGGATTCCATTAAAACAACCCTTAGAATCCACAAATTCTCTTATCGCACATAAAAAAGCCGCCACCCCGCCTTTCATATCCTGCACCCCGCGACCTATGAGGTATTCTCCCTTTTGCGTTGGTGTAAATGGCTCACTCTCCCAGCCCTCTCCAGCAGGCACGACATCAATATGCCCACCAAAGCACAAATGCGTGCCATTCTCCCCAAACTTTTTATATAAAAACAGATTTTTTACACCCTCTTTTTGGAATTCCAACCCCTCAAAATCAGGCAAAATCCCCCTAATATACGCATAGATTCCACATTCTTGTGGTGTGATTGTAGGATAACTCACAAGATTCTTTAAAACCTCAATGCTTTGCATCAAACACCCTTTCTTTTGTAATCTAAGATTATAGCTTAGTCTTTCACTTCATCGCAATAAAACTTACAAAATTAACCCACCTAAAAAATGTCTCAACATGTCTAAACCCGCAATTTTGCAGCATTTTTTTATTTTCATTTTCACTATAAGGAATGAGCACATTCTCTAGCGCCTCACGCTTTTTAGCAATTTCAAACTCGCTATAACCCTGCTTTTTTTTACTTTTTAAATAATAATCAATCATTTCAAAATCAAGCTTTTTATCCTCGCAAATCACCTTTTCAGACACGATAAACACACCTCCGCCATTAAGCGATTCAAAGATTTTTTGCACCAGCTTTTCTCGCTGCAAAGGACGCACAAACTGCAAAGTATAATTGGCAATAATGCAATCGCATTTAGGAAATGATTCTTCTAAAATATCCCCACAAATTAGCTGCGCTTGCATTCCATAAGCCTCCAGCTTATTTCTAGCTTGCTTTAGCATAAAGCTAGAATTATCAATCCCAAAGAGATTGACTTTAAATTCTGCTTTAGAAGCGATTTCTATAAGCATAGATCCCGTAGAAGTCCCTAAATCTAAGATATTAGAATCTTTGCCAACAAACCTCAAAGCAAAATCCGCGCCCAATGATAAAACCTCCTTATAATGCGGGATAGAGCGGCTTAACATATCATCAAAAACGCCCGCAACTTTCTCATCAAACTCAAATTGCTTTTGAGGGGCTTGTGTGAAAACTTTATCCATTTTCCACCTCCTTTTTAGCTTCTTTGTGTGTTTTATTTACTTCTTTTATTCCTCTTAATTCCCCCACTTCTTTTATTGGGATTTTTAAAATCTCATAAGCCTCACAAATATCCTGTTTGATTTGCGCTTTTAGAGCTTCTAGCGTCTCAAAATAGTCATTTTCTCGAATCTTTTTATGAAAATAAAATCCTGCTTCTCTCTCTTCTACTTCCACTTCCAATCCTAGCAAATGCCCCTCAATGGCAAATTTTTTATCCGTGCTGACACGATTGCCTATAAAAATCACTGCAGGGTATTTGGGAGTAATATGGCTTTGTTTGCCTAGCTGGACAAATCCTGCATAAACACCCTCTTGAGGGAGTAAAAAACCATCATTTTCTAAATTAATCGTTGCATAGAGATTTTTTCTGCCTATACCCTGCCCTTTGATGATTTTCCCGCGTATCTCAAACTCTCGCCCCAAAAACTTATTAGCCTGCTTTAAATTACCATTAATTAACAATTCTTTAATCAACTCACTATGCACCGAGAGCTTCTTACAAAATACCTCATCAACGACGACTACTTCGCCTTTAAAGCATTTTTTTAAATCAAAAATATAATAATTTCTATCTTTACCAAATCGAAAATCATACCCCACGACAATCCGCTTGAGATTAGGCAAAATCTCCATAAGAAACTTCACAAACTCCACATCGCTTTTTTCTTTAACAATCTCTAAGGCTAGATGATACATTGGATAAGGTGCATAAAATTCCCTATAAGGTTTAGGAAGCAATTCGCCCTTATTTGATTCAATACACAAAATCGCCCCACCTTCATCTAAAGCCTTAAAAATCTCTTGGTGGGCAATATGCATTCCATCAAATTTACCCAAAGCAATGCTAGTAACTTTCTTAGCGGTTTTTGTTTCTTTGACAAGCGATAAAAAATTCACGATTCCCTTCCTTTCCCCTAGGCATTGATTCTTCATATCTAATAACCTTAAAATCTTGATTTTCCAAAAAAATAATCATTTCCTGCAAAGCCTCTTGAATCTTTTTTTCATCAAGCACCACACCTTTTTTATTGCGTTTTGCCTCTTTGCCTACTTCAAATTGTGGCTTAAAAAGCAAAATCAGCCAATCTCCAACCTTCCCTTTAAAAGAATCAAAAATCTTCCCAATTGGGATAAACGACACATCGCACACGACTATCTCAAACTCTTTGGTGATTTTAGCCCCAAATTCCCTAATGTCCATCTCTTCAAAAAGACGGATTCTAGAATCTGCTTTTAAACTTTGATGCAGTTGATTCTTGCCCACATCAACACAATATACTTCTTTTGCACCCTTTTGTAATAATATTTGCGTGAATCCACCCGTACTAGAGCCAATGTCAAGGGCTACAAAATCTGCAATTCCTAAAGGATTATTTTCTAAAAAATTCCAGAGTTTCTCCCCTGCCCTGCTGACAAAATATCTCTCTTCTTTAAGCTTGACTACCGCATTTTCTGACACTTCAAAAGCATTTTTTAAAATCACGCAGTCATCGACTAAAACTAAGCCTTTTTGAATTGATTCTTGGGCTTTGTTGCGAGAGGAAAACCAACCTTTTTTAATACAAAACAAATCCAAACGCATTTAAAGTCTTTTGATTTTTCTAAACCCAAATTGCAATGTGTTTTTCCCAAAATCCTTGTGCGATAAGATGAGCGTGATTCTCTCTTGTGTGCGTTTATTTTGTCTTGGAAATTCCACCCAATAATACTCACCCCACTGCGTTGCATTTTCTCTCATTAGCCCCACTAAATCCTCTTTTTTAAGCTTGGTGACTTTAAGTGGTTTCATGCCATTTTCTAACGTTAGCTCATAACCATTTTCAAAGAAATTCTTCCTACCATTTGCCTCATAAATATCCAAAAAAAAGATCTCACCTTCCTCTCTAGGGTATTTTTCCGCATTGTAAGCATTCAGATGTGTGGCAATCACCACCACTTGTGTGCTATCTTTGGTGATTAATTCTGTTTTTCTTGTTGCTTGGATATAGGATTCTTCTAGCTGCTTTGGGGCTAGGAGACTTTGCTGTGTGGCACAACCTGCAAGCAGTAAAACCACAACAAACAAAACTCCTCTTAGCATTGTCCAACCCCAATTTCATAATACACAAATCCCATTTCTTTTAATCTTTTAGCGCTGTATTGATTCCTACCATCAAAAATAATCGGATTTTTTAAACGTCCTTTAATCTCCCAAAAATCAGGGCTTCTAAACTCCTTCCACTCCGTGACTAAAACCAACGCATCACAAAAATCCAAAGCATCATATTTGTTTTTAGCATACAAAAGATTAGGTGTATCTTTGAAATAAAACTTCCTAGCCTCCTCCATAGCCTTTGGGTCATAGACTTTAACCACCGCCCCACGTGCAATGAGTTCATTAATCAACACCAACGAAGTCGCCTCACGCATATCGTCCGTCTCAGGCTTGAAACTAAGCCCCCAAATTCCAAAACTTTTATCGCTCAAATCTTCTCCAAAATGCTTGATGATTTTCTTGCCTAAAATCTTTTTTTGCTCCCCATTGACCTGTTCTATGGCATTAATGATTCTAGGATTCACACCCACATCATAAGCGATTTTACCAAGCGCCTTTACATCTTTGGGGAAGCAGCTCCCTCCATAGCCACAACCTGCATAAATAAAGCTATATCCAATGCGTTTGTCACTCCCAATTCCAACCCGAACATCATTGATATTTGCCCCCACTGCCTCGCAAATATTTGCAATCTCATTCATAAAGCTGATTTTTGTTGCCAACATCGCATTTGCTGCATATTTTGTCATTTCTGCACTTTTAATATCCATAATAATCAGCCTATCATGATTGTGACTAAAAGGTGCATAAAGTTCCTTTAATATCTCCTCGCTCCATGATTCCTCTATCCCAATTACCACCCTATCAGGTTTTAAAAAATCATTAATGGCATCGCCTTCTTTGAGAAACTCTGGATTACTTGCAATACTGAATTTTATTTCCAAATTGCGTGCTTTAAGCGATTGCGTAATGACCTCTTTAACCCTCTTTGCCGTCCCCACAGGCACTGTGGATTTATTGACCACAACAAGCGGCTTGTGCATTTTCTCCCCTATTTCCTTTGCTACAGCTAAAACATACTGCAAATCCGCACTTCCATCTTCACCCATAGGCGTCCCCACAGCGATAAACACAACTTCAGCCTTTTTTAATGCCTCCTCTAAAGAAGTTGTGAAATATAGATTCTTGTTTTGATAATTTTTAACCACGAGTTCTTCTAAACCCGGCTCATAGATAGGAATCTCGCCTCTTTTTAGGCTTTCAATTCTTGATTGCACAACATCGACACAATATACTTCATTCCCCATTTCAGCAAAACAAGTGCCACTCACAAGCCCAACATAGCCCGTCCCAACCACCGCAATATTCATTTTATTAACCCTAAAAGCAAAATTTATGGCGGATTGTAACATAAATTCCCCATAAAACAAAGGAAGCTTAAAGGAAATTAAATTTATAATTTAGCTTCCATTTGCAAAGAAAGCCAAGAATCCAAAAAGGAAACAAAATGCCGCGACACCTCATTGAGACGACTGATTTTAACAAGCAAGAAATCCAAAAAATCCTAGACTCAGCTGAGCAATTTTTAGATGGCAAAATGTATAACACCTTAAAAGACCACATTATTATTACGATTTTTTTTGAAAATTCCACCCGCACGCTCTCTAGCTTTGAAGTGGCGACAAAACGGCTTGGCGGGAGTGTTGTGAGACTTGATGTTTCGCGTAGCTCAACTTCTAAAGGCGAAACGCTCTTTGACACAGCAGCTAATCTTAATGCAATGAATCCAAGTGCAATTGTTGTGCGGCATAAAAGCGCTGGAGTTCCTAATATTCTTTCAAATTATGTTTCTTGCAGTATCGTTAATGGGGGCGATGGCGCACACGCACACCCCACACAAGCTCTTTTGGATTTATTTACACTAAAACGCCATTTAGGGTATTTAGAAGGTAGAAAAATTGCGATTGTGGGGGATATTAAAAACTCTCGGGTGGCTAATAGTAATATTGAGCTTCTTAGTCGCTTTGGTATGGAGGTGATTCTAGTTGCACCACCACATTTTATCTCCAAAACCCCACTACGACACCATTTATATCTTCAAGAAGTCATTGATGAAGTAGATGCGATTATGAGCCTTAGAACTCAGAGAGAGCGGCATAATTTGCCAGTTTATTCCAGTCTTAAAGACTATGCGAATGATTATTGTATCACTAAAGAAATGCTTGGAGAACGTGATATTATCCTGCTTCACCCAGGACCTGTGCATCGCAATATTGATAT
>CALVAF010000050.1 GCA_944325475.1 uncultured Helicobacter sp. | reverse complement strand
ACCAATAACCTTCTCACCTAACATTATATTAAGTTATACAAAGTCGGTATCGCAATTAGCAAAACCACATTTCCACTCATATAAAATACAAAAAGCCTTCCAAAAGATTCTTACAATTCAAAAATTCCAATACTTTACATTAACCACCAAAGACAACCCACCAACACTCATTACCAGTAAAAAATATAACTAAGAAAGTGAGGCAGTCAAAATCCTCTTGTGCAGTTTCGATTTTTTCTTCCATGACAACGCAGCTCTTAAAAAATATAGATATATTGCATTGGCTTAAATAAAACAAAATCACAAGAACTTTTCTTTTGCTATTTTTCATTCTTAATTTTATTTTTTAAAAAATGGATGCTTAGATAAATTAAGTTTTGCAAATCCCAAGATAGATATTCCAACTATTAATATTACATTAGCTTTGCTAATAGGAGGAATTTTATTACTAAAGGTAGCATGAAACCATCACAAGACAAAGTGAAATCATCACACAAAAGACAATCAAATTATCAATAACGAAAACTATTAGTAATAGTCTTTTAGAAGATGTTGGCAAGAAAATTTAATACTAGCAAGGAAAGATTCCTTGCTTGAAGGTTAATGCGCTACTGCTTCGCTGATTCCAATCCCACTTTGCGCTCTAAAATCCTGTGCTGCAAATCCCTCTCTATCAATCTTTGCTCTTTGCGAGTTATCCAACTTAGAAATCACATAAATTAGAATAAAAGTAATTGGCATTGAAAAAATAGCAGGATGATCATAGGGGAAAATCGCCTCACTAAAGCCAAAGCTTTTAATCCAAATACTAGGGCTTAAAATCACCATTACTAGCACTGAAATTAACCCTACTAAACCACCCCAAAAAGCACCTTTAGTAGTGAGATTCTTCCAATAAATACTTAAAAGCAAAATTGGGAAATTCACACTTGCAGCAATCGCAAAGGCAAGCCCCACCGTGAAAGCAACATTTTGCTTTTCAAAAATAATCCCAAGCAAAATGGCAAAAATTCCAATCCCAATGGTCGCAATTTTCGTAACTTTTATCTCTAATTTTGGATCACAAACTCCATTTTTACACACATTCACAAACAAATCATGACTAATAGCTCCAGCCCCAGAAATCGCTAACCCTGCAACAACTGCTAGAATCGTAGCAAAGGCAACTGCTGAAATAAAGCCATAAAAAATATTCCCACCCAAAACTTTTGCTAAAGTAATTGCGACCATATTTGCAATTCCATTAAAACTGCCATCGGGATTGGTAAATTCTGGATTTCCAAGCAAAAGTGCAATCGCTCCAAATCCAATAATAAAAGTCAAAATATAAAAATACCCCATTAATCCTGTGGCATAAAACACAGACTTTCTTGCTTCCTTAGCATCTTTGACCGTGAAAAATCGCATCAAAATATGAGGCAACCCCGCTGTCCCAAACATCAAAGCAAGCCCCAAAGAAACTGCTGAAATTGTATTTGGCAAGAATCCGCCCGGCAGCATTATTTTTTCACCTTGTGAATGGTTTTGTATCGCTTCATTAAAATAATAGCTCAAATCAAACTTCGTAAGATACAAAATCATAACTGCCATAAAAGTCGCTCCACCCAATAATAAAATCGCTTTGATAATTTGCACCCAAGTTGTCGCATGCATTCCACCAAAAGCAACATAACAAATCATTAAAATCCCAACAATAATTACTGCCACTCCATAAGGAAGCCCAAAAAGTGTCTGAATAAGCTGTCCAGCACCTACCATTTGCGCAATTAAGTAAAAAACAATTACGCTTAATGCCGAAACTGCTGAAATAATCCGAATTGGTTTTGATTCTAAACGATAGGCAGTAATATCTGCAAAAGTGAATTTTCCTAGATTTCTGAATTTTTCTGCTATCAAAAAAAGAATAATAGGCCAACCCGCTAAAAATCCAATGGAATAAATCAAACCATCAAATCCGTTGGTAAAAACCAATGCCGTAATTCCTAAAAAACTAGCCGCACTCATAAAGTCTCCAGCAATCGCCGTCCCATTTTGCAATCCTGTAATATTCCCACCAGCTGTATAAAAACCACTAGCATTTTGACTTCTCTTATTAGAGTAATAGGTGATTGCAAGTGTTGCTAACACAAAAATCAAAAAGAAAGTAACGGCAATAGGATTAAATTTTGATAATGTCACATTTTCTATATCAAATCCAGCACCAAAACTCACGCCAACCAATGCAAAAAAAATCCAAATTAACTTACTCATTCTCACTCCCTTACCTCTCCATTTTTCAAATCTTCTAATGCCCCACTTCTATCCAAATCCTCTATTGCTTCTTTTTGCGCCTTATCAAAATACCAATTAGCAAAAAAAGTATAAAGTCCCGTAGCCACAATACACAAAACAATCAAAAAGATTCCCAAAATAATTCCAAGAGTAATCGCACTAGGACCGACCCGATAACCCAAAATATCTGGAAAAAGTCCAATACTAAGCACAAAAGCATAGTAGCAAACCAAAACAACCAAAGAAAGTATCAAACCAACTTTGTTTCTAAAAGCAACAAAGCGTTTGAATCGCTGAACCGATTCTAAATAATCCTGTTTCATAAAAATCTCCTTAATATTAAAATAATTGCATATAACAATGTTACAAAAAACTAAAAAAATATAGATGTATTTTAAAAATTTTTAAGAAAAATATAAAATACGATACACAAAAAGTAACATTACACCCTCACTATGTAAATTTTTGTAACAAATAATTAATAAAATTTAAAAGTATTAAAAATAAAACATAAAGGCAGCTTCTAGCAATTTTAAAAAACCACTACAAAATCAAAGCAATCAAAGAAAAATCAGTTTAAAATATTGCAAAATAAGAGAGATTAAAAAGCCTAAAAATCAGTAAAATACTTAAGAATCGCTGAAGCGATTCTTAATAATGACAAATCCAAATCCAATTTCACCTGATAACTAAAACTCATTTAACAATCAAAATTGGAATCGGGGATTTTTGTGAAAAGTCGTTTTGATTGGTAGAGAAGATTTTATTCCAAAAGCTCTCCTCGCTTTGCCCAATCACTAGCAAATCAAAATCTTTTGCGTAATTTAGCACTTCTGCAACTGCCTCACCCTCTAGTAGCTGCTGTTTAACATTCACACCCTTATTGGTAAAAATTAAACTAAAATCCTCCAAAAGCCTATCGCTCTCCTCATTTTCCTTTCTCTCAATGTCCTCATAAGCCGCTAATGCAGCCTCTCCATAAAGCATAATAGGCGTTTTGACATGGATAATGGTAATCGCACAATCTTCCCTATCACCAAAAAAATTCACAACAAATTCTGCCGCTTTTTGGCATGATTTGGTATCATCAACTGCAAACAAGATTTTTTTCATTACTTTAATCCTTTCTTTTTCCTAAAATTCTAGCATAAAAATTTGCACTAGAGTTCCTTTGGGGGTTTTTAGTTTTTAAAAACTCTTAAACCTCAAAATTCTTGATATTTTTGATACCACACTTCTAATACAAACAAGCTCCACAACATTTTAGCACGTTTCTCACTTGGAATCTTAACCCCAAAACAAATCTCTTCAATATTTTTTTTGCAAAGAAATCTATTGGCAATTCTTGGGCTTTGCAGAGTTTGTAAAATCATCTCTTTTAGCTCCCCATTTACCCATTGTTTTAGAGGCACTTCAAAGCCCCTTTTTGGAGCATTATAGACTTCCTTATCCAAATATTTTTGTGCTAAAATCCGCAAAAGGTATTTCGTCTCCCTCCCTCTAACTTTTAAAGAATCATCAAGCATTGGAACAAACTCCACGAGCATTTTAGAAAGAAAGGGAGAACGTCCCTCAAGCGAATTTGCCATTGTGGCAATATCCATTTTAGGTAGCAAATCACTAAACAAAAGAGACTTAGAATCTAACAAAAGCATTTGCGAAAGGGGCGAAATATCAGAGTTAAAAACAGATTCTAAATCCTGCTTAAAAGCATCATTAAACTTTGAATCAAAACTAAAATACCCCTCAAAAATATCTGTTGTCGCACTCAAATAATAGCTTTTAAAATCTTTTTGGTAGTTTTGTGCCATTTGCAAAAGACGATAGAAATAATTATAAAATGATTTTTTTTCTTTGGGTTTGGGAAGAAACTTTACAAACCTGCCTAGATTCTTTATCTTTGGAAGTAGCAAATGCCCCACATACCGCCGATACCCACCAAAAAGCTCATCAGCCCCATCGCCATTTAAAATCACACTTAGATACTTCTTTGCCTCTCTTGCCACATAATAACTAGGAATCGCAGAACTATCGGCAAAAGGACGCCCATAATTTTGCAAAATCTTAAAAATATCATTTGTTAAATCCGTGCTGATTTTTAAAGTAGTGTGATTAGTGTGGTATCTCAATGCAGTCATTTCCGCAAGATGACTTTCATCATAAGCCCCACTAAAGGCAATCGTAAAGGTGCGTAAATTTGGCTTTATCTCACTTGCTAAAGCAACAATTAAAGAGCTATCAATCCCCCCGCTCAAAAAAGCCCCCACTTCCAAATCTGAAGCTAAAAGTCGATTTTTAATACTTTGCTTTAATAATTCCTCACAAACCTCCAGAGATTCTTGAAAATCTGCTTTTTTGGGCTTTTCATAAACCTGCCTTAAATCAAAATAACGTTGAATTGCTAGAGTATGCCCAGATAAATCATAAACCCCATAACTCCCACTAGGCAATGCAAAAACATTTTTATAAGGTGTGCCATCTTGATAAAAAAATCCACTTTGTAAAAAAAAAGCTAAAGAATCTTCATCTAACTCAAACTTTTTCATTCCAAGCAAGGTATTTAATTCACTTGCAAAGCAAAAAATATCCCCTTCTTGGTAACAAAAAAATGGCTTTTTCCCCATTCTATCGCGCGCTAAAATTAGCCTTTGATTCTCCCTATCTAAAATGACAAAGGCAAACATTCCATCTAGCCTACCTAAAAACCCTATACCATAATGCCGATACAACGCCAAAATCGTCTCAGTATCACTATGGGTTTTAAAATCAAAAGGCAGCCCATTTCTTAGCTCTAAATGATTATAAATTTCTCCATTAAACACAATGCTTGAACTTCCCGCATTCATGGGCTGATTAGATTCTGCACTTAAATCTTGAATACTAAGCCTTACATGAAAAAACTGCAAAAGCCCCCCACTTGTCATTTCCTCTAGCTTCCCCTTGGCATCAGGTCCCCGATGGGATATGAGAGAATACACTCTATCTAAGGGGATTTGTGGTAGATTGAGACTTCCGGCAATTCCACACATTTTATTCCTTTGGTATTTGATAAATCACGACAAAATCATTTTCAAAAACCAAATCCATAGCAGGATTGTTTTTAAAAACCAGCCATTGTATCAAATTGCTTTTTAAATAATCCAAATCAAGCACGACTTGTGTGCCATAAAAATTAAGTTTAGCCAGCAAATCTCCATTTCCTATTTTTTTGAGATAAAAATCCCTAAAAATAGTGTATTCTTCTTTTGTTTCAAGATCACTTCCACCATACCAAAAAACACCCTTACCCAACCTCTCCCCACTCTCTAAATCCACATTTCTAAAACCATTGATATTTGCCGCCAAATACAACATCTGACTTGGCAAAACCCAATACACCTCACCTTTGGGATAATGAGAGACTTTAAAAGAATCGCTAGCTAATTGCTTCAAAAACTCCTTAGGTGATTCTCCATTTTGGCTCAAAATTTCCTCAAAAATGAGATTCCACTCCTGCTTTGGGATTTCCTCCATTTTTTGTGCGAGAATCAGCGAGAAATTCTTCCCTAAAACACTAGAAGAATTCAGCAAAATCTCTGCAATAGTATAATTCACACTTCCAGAATGACGCCCTCCATGAAGCAAGATTGTAGCATTGGTAAAATACTCCAAAGCATAGCCATAATCCCACCATGAAAATACAATATCACTTGAAGCAAAAGGCAATGCTCTAAACCCCTCAATCTCTTTAGCTTTTAAAATCGGCTTTGGAATGGCATATTCTAAATTTGCCACCCATAAAGCCACAAGCCCAGCAAAGATGAGAATCGCACTCTTTAAAAACTTCGGAATAACCTTCAAGATACCAACAACCAATAGCACGCTTCCCAAAGCCAAAATAGGCGATAAAAAAAGGCTAAAACGCACTCCAAGCTTCAAAGAAGCAAATCCTAAAAACAAAAAAGGAAGCAAAAAGATGTATAAATAAACAAAATTTTTCTTTAAAAATGCAAAATACGCTCCAAACCCCACAAACCCAACCAAGCCAAAGAATAATAAACCAACTCCTCCACTTCTTTGTGCTAATGTCAAAAAATTTGCCTTACTGGTCTCTAAAATACTATCCACCACCGAAGCATAAATAAAAGTCTTAGAATACTGAATCTCCCCAAACAAATATGCCTTTAGCTGTGCGATAATAGGATTAAAAAGACCCAAAAAACAAGCATACCCACAAGCAATAAAAAACACTACTAAAGAAATTTTGGATTTTTTAAAAAAAAGTCCTACTAACACAAGTAATAATGCAAAAAAGGTATAAGAAGAGAATGTTAAGAGGATTAGAAAAACACTAGAAATTTCTAAAATAGGGCTTTTAAAATGCCTAAAAACCACAAAATTAAAAATCTCATACACCCCATACAACAAAAATCCAACCAATAGCAAATTTTGGATTCCACTATGCCACCCAACTGCTAAAAAAGCGGTGATTCCAAAAAGAGCTAAAAAGCAAAATCGCTGCTTTATGAGGTATTGCCAAAAGCACAGAATCGCCAAAAGTGGTAAAGAGAGAATAAGCATATCTGTATCAAAATACCCTACCCCACTACGCTGGTAAAAATGCGGGGCTAAAGCTCCCAAAAATGCCCCCAAAAAAGCAAAAAGTTGATTTGCCCTCAAAGTCAAAATCGCTAAAAACTCCAAAACAACAAAGATTAAAAAATACAAAACCAAGCCAAAACTGGCACTCAAAATGACACTACCCCACACCAAAACATTACTAAGCCCAAAAACTTTTGCTAACACCCCACCCACAAGCGACAAATAGGGCAAATTAAAATTTAAAGATTCTAAAAACTCTCTTGCCCCCTTAGCATAAAAGTAAGAATCATAGGAAGTTAGAATCAAGGTATTTTCAAAAAAATTTTGAGAATCTTTTAAAAAAGACAAATAATCCAAATAATGAAAGCTAAGAGGCAATAAAAAAAGAATCAAAAGTAGCAGTAAATGCCAAAAATGCGATTGGAATACGAGATTAAAAAAAGATAGATTTTTCAAGATTTTTACAAAACAACCAAAATCCAAGCAAATGCTTGGAGACTGATTATCTTTTTGAAAATTGTGGGCTTCTTCTTGCTTTGCGTTTTCCGTATTTTTTACGCTCAACAACCCTCGAATCTCGAGTAAGCAAACCTTTAGGTTTCAAAATAGCACGGAAATTTGTATCATAAGCCACAAGCGCTTTTGAAATCCCATGTCGTAATGCTTCAGCCTGCGCTGAATAACCACTTCCCATAGTTGCTGCGATAATATCCACACTTTTTTCTTGTTTGGTAAGGAGTAGCGGCTGCATGACTTTCATTTTGATAGCCTCATGACCACCTAGCCAATCATTCAAACTCGTCCCATTGATACTAAGCTTCCCACTTCCGGGAGTTAGCCATACTTTAGCGATTGCTGTTTTTCTTTTTCCTGTTGCATAAATCTTTGCCATTTTCTATCCTTACTTTGATACTTGTGCAGTGTGAGGGTGATTTGAATCACAATAAACTTTAAGCTTCTTAATCATCGCTCGACCTAATTTTGTTTTAGGAAGCATACCGCGAACGGCTAATTTATAGAGTTTCTCTGGGTGCTTTTCTAACATTTCTTTAAGAGTTTTGGACTTCGTGCTTCCAAAATAACCAGAATGCGTAAAATACTCTTTATCCTCTAACTTCATACCGCTAAACTTCGCCTTAGGTGCGTTAATCACCACCACAAAATCACCACAATCCACATTAGGCGTGTAGCAAGGCTTGTGCTTCCCCCTTAACAATGTCGCAACCTCAGTAATAAGGCGCCCAAAAGTCTTTCCCTCTGCATCCAGCACAATCCACTCGCGTTTGATTTCATTGGCTTTTGCCATTTTGGTAATTTTCATTGTGTTACCTTTATAAAAATTTTGTCAATTAAAACTCAAAATTATAATCAAAAAATATTAATTTTTACTTAAATTAAGCTTTATTTAATAGATTATAATTCTTTTTAGAATCAACCACTAAATCAACCCCCTAAATAAAGCTTTTTAATCTCTGGATTTTGCAAGATTTCTTTTGAATCGCCCTCCATTGTGATTTTACCATTTTCAAGCACATACGCCCGATTAGCAACTTTCAAAGCCGCAAAGGCATTCTGCTCCACAAGCAAAATCGTAATTCCATTTTCTTTTAAATTTGCAATAATCTCAAAAAGCTCACCCACCACCTTAGGTGCTAATCCAAGACTAGGCTCATCAAGCATCAAAAGCTTTGGCTCACTCATCAATGCCCTAGCAATGGCAAGCATCTGCTGCTCCCCTCCGCTCATTGTGCCTGCCATTTGTTTGTGACGCTCCTTAAGACGCGGAAAAAGCTGATACATTCTCTCTTTCATCACAAAAAAATTCTCATCATTATTATAAGCACCCATTCGCAAGTTTTCATCGACATTTAGATTCATAAAAACATGCCTACCCTCTGGCACAAGTGCAATTCCGCGTTGGATAATTTTATGCGTAGGGACATTAGAAATATCCGCCCCAAAAAAGCGAATTTTGCCCCTTGTCTTAACACTATGCACAATTCCATTAAGCGTAGAGGTTTTGCCCGCTCCATTGCTACCAATTAATGTGATAATTTCATGCTCTTCAATATGAAAACTAATGCCCTTTAGCCCCGCAATCAAGCCATAATAAACCTCTAAATTCTCAATTTGCAGCATAATAATCCCCCAAATACGCAGCAATCACTTCTTGATTATTAATGGCTTCTTGTGGTGTCCCGCTAAAGAGCTTCTTACCATAATCTAGCACCAAAACTTCGCTACAGAGCCGATTTACAAAGGGCATATCATGTTCGATAAGCAGCACACTTAGTCCAAAATCTTTTTTCATTTTCAAAATCAATTCGCACAATTCTTCTGTTTCTTTAGGATTCATGCCTGCAGCAGGTTCATCTAGCAAAAGCAACTTAGGATTTGTCGCCAGTGCCCTTGCAATCTCAACTTTACGGCTATTTCCATAGCTTAGAGAATTTGCTGGTAAATGGATTTTATCCCCAAATCCAAGATATTCCAAAAGCTCAATGGCTTTATTTTTGATTCTTTTTTCTTCTTTGAAATACCGCCCTACCCTAAACATCGCTTCAAAAAAACTATATCTTGCCTCATTATGCAATCCAATTAAAACATTTTCTAGCACACTCATTGATGCAAAAAGTCTGATATTTTGAAAAGTCCTTGCAATTCCAAGATTGACAATCGTATTGGGTTTGAATCGCGAAATATTTTGCCCACAAAAAGTTACCTTACCGCTTGTAGGCTTGTAATTTGCTGTGATGATATTAAACATCGTAGTTTTGCCTGCACCATTTGGACCAATTAGCCCAAAAATTGTATCTTTTGGAATGCTAAACCTCACATTATCAATCGCCTCTAACCCACCAAAAGCAACACTTACATTC
>CALVAF010000049.1 GCA_944325475.1 uncultured Helicobacter sp. | reverse complement strand
AATCCACCCCAAACCTAACAATTAACTCTTTTATCTGCAAACCAAAGTCATAAACCACGATTCCATTGATTTTAAACCCATAAGCATCATAGCTAAACCCAAAAAGATTCTCTCTTATTGTTTCTAGCAAATCCAAAAGCATTTTCTGTGTATCAATTTTAATTTGTAATTTTGAAAAATAGGGTAAATAATCTGTCTGCACATCAAATCGAAATAATTTCAAATTTATTTTTTTCTCCACAAGCCGCCTCCAAATAAATTCAAGTATAGCAAAATTTCATCTCTTAAACCTTCGATTCTTTGGGTTTGATAGCAAAGCTTTCATCGAGCTACTCACCCCATCATCATTGCCTTCACTCTCATTTTTCCCCACAGCATAAGTCGCTAAAAGATTGATAAATACACAAAAATCAGCACGAATATCAGTTTCATTAGGCAGTAGAATCTGCACAATAGATTCTAGCGGTGCTGTTACAAAACTACCCAAATTCTCCTCTCCAAATCCCGCTTCAAAATACAAATTCTCCTCATCAAGCTCCAAACTCTCAAAAGTATAACCCGCCAAAATAAACACCGTTAATTCGCTAAAAGCCCCTCGAATCTCACTTGGCAACTCTGGCTCAAACTTCACACACGAAACATTACACACAATTGAAAAATTAACTTTTTTATGGATTAAATATTCTAATATCTCACGGCAATGCGTCTTTTGTAACCCCCTAAACTTCCTATCATGCAGTATTTTCTCCAAATTCATACTTCTCCTTTATAAAATCGCTTTTAGCCCTTTAAGTAACGATTCTACCTCATTAATCCCTATTTTCCAAAAATTGTCATCTTCAATATCCAATCCAAAAATCCCCACTAATTCCTTTGGGGACCTACTCCCACCAAGACTCAAAAACTCCTCATATTTTACCACAAAATCCTTCCCCTCTCTTCTATACACACCAAAAAGCGCCATTACCAAAAGCTGCCCATAACTATACGCATAGCAATAAAAAGGAGTGTGGATAAAATGCGGAATATACGACCACCAAGAAGCATAATCTTGGGTTAAAATCACACTTTTGCCAAACATCTTTTGATTCTCTTCTTGCCACATTTGACTAAATTCTGCTACACTTAATTCCCCCTCTTTTTCATGCACCCTTCTTTCAAAATTAGTAAAAACATTTTGCCTAAAAAGTGTCGCAAAAATATCCTCCAATTTCCCCGCATAAAGGGCGATTTTCTCTTCTTTTTATAACCTCTCTTTCATCTTCTCAAATAGTAACATTTCTGCAAAAACCGAAGCTGTCTCAGCTGTCGTAAGCGGCGTGTCTGCATTCAAATATCCCACTTTGTAAGAGAGGTATTGGTGAATCGTATGCCCAAGCTCATGTGCCATTGTAAAGGCATCACGCCTTTTGTTGGTATGGTTTAACATCAAATAAGGGTGCACACTTGGCACCGCACCATGACTAAAAGCCCCTCCCCTCTTGTTTTCTCGTGGATGTGAATCAATCCACCCCTCCTCAAAAGCACGTTTTGCAATCTCATAAAATCGTGGCGAAAACTCTCTAAAAGTCTCTAACACAATCTCTTTTGATTCTTCATAAGAAAATTCTGAATCCTCACTGCACAAAAGCGGTGCATAGCGGTCATAATCATACAACTTCTCCAACCCCAAAAGCTCCGCTTTCAAAGAATAATACTCCTCCACAATCCCCACAGAATCATTAATCGTCTTAACCATACTATCCACGCTTTTTTGCGTGGTTTGATTGTCATTGTGACGCGACTCTTCTAGGCTTTGATAGCCTCTTAATTCTGCTGTTATTCTTAAATCTTTACGCACCACATTATAAATATAAGCCAAAATCTCCAAATTCTCACTCAAAACCATACTAAGCGATTTTGCCGCCTCTTTTCTGACCTCTTGTTTCTTATCATAAAGAAGGCTTAAAACCTCCTCCTCACTTAATATTTTACCTTGAAATGGAAACTTCAAGCGACTCAAATGCTCATCAAAAAGGCGTTTAAAACTATCCACACCCACAGGATGCGTTTTTAATAAAATTTTTTCTTCAGGCAAAGTGAGTTGGTATTTAGCATTTTTTGCCAAAAGCTCCAAATAGTAGCGATACTCTTTTGCATTGTTTATCAAATCTGCCTTTTTTGATTCCTCCAAAGCATTAAATTCCAAATCAAAAAATAGTAGCTTCTCTTGGGCTTTATTGACTTCCAGTTCACACTTAGCTAAAAACGCACCCTCTTTAGTGTTAGAAGCAAAACACAAAAACGCATAAGTCATCGCTCTTGAAAGATTTTCACAGATTTTTTCATAGTCTTTGATAGCTTGATAAAAGCTTTCATTCTCCAAAGTCGCTAGCTTACCTTTATAACAACTTTCAAATTCTGCTGCTTTTTGGATTTCTGTGACAAGTGATTCTTCTAAGGATTCTTTACTAGAAAAAAGAGGGGCAAGATTCCACAAACTTTGAATATTACACATAAAAATTCCTTTTTGAATAAAATTTTAATCCTTTGTATTTTTTACATCATACTCAATTATTGTAATTTTTCTTTGAGGAGCTCATTGACACGCGTAGGGTTTGCGCCCTTGCTATTTTTCATCACTTGTCCAACAAAAAATCCAAAGAGTTTATCCTTGCCATTTTTATACTCAGCGACTTTTTCAACATTGGCACTTAGCACCGTTTCTATTACACTTAGAATCGCCCCATCGTCATTAACCTGTGCCAATCCCATAGAATCAATGAGACTATCCACATCACCACCCCTTTGTTCCACAAGCACATCAAGGATTTCTTTAGCGCTTTTACCGCTGATTTTACCCTCATCAATGCGTTTTACCAAAGTCGCAAGAGTGATAGAATCCACCCCACAAGTCTGCAAGGTATTCTCACCTTTTAATCGCCCTAAAAGTTCGGTGGTAAGCCAAGTAACCGCACC
>CALVAF010000048.1 GCA_944325475.1 uncultured Helicobacter sp. | reverse complement strand
CATTATATTAATTTTTTTATTTAGTTTTTTACTATATTCCTTGTTTTAACAAGATTCCTTTATAGATTGAATATCTTTTATGAATCAGTAACACATATCTAAAAATTTAGATAAATAAGTGTTTTTAAAATAAACAATGATTATTTTACAAAGCTAGAGGGTGTTATTTTTTATTTAAACAAAATATATTAAATAAGAGGAAATGGCTTAAGGTTTAAATTCAAAAGAAATTCAATCTCACAAGTTCTTTTGGGATTTTAACTACGACTTTTTGGACGAGTTCGCTGGTGCCACTACAAATCCCGCCTGCATGCACATCGATACTTTCAAACACTGCTAAGTTTCCTTTAAAAAGTAAAAGGCTTGAGGCATAGGGGCTTTTGTGGTATTCTATCAAATCCTTTGTAGAATCAAAGGGTGTTTTGATTTCACAAAGGCTATGGGGGGCAACAAAAAAGATTTCCTTGCCGTTTATTACCATTTGAAAATCCACCATGGATTTGTGGCTTTCATAAAAGGCTTCTTGGGGATTTTTGGTGAGGTAGGCCTGTTCTATTGCTTTTACTCCACTATCAAAATGTATTTCAAAGCTCTCTCCTGCTTTTAATGAGGTAATTCTGGCAAAAACCTCGCTCTCTTCATCTAGGGCGTCCCAAAGATAACCAAAGACTTGTGCTAAAACCTCGTTTTTCTTGAATTTCTTTGCAATATCTGGAAGATAGCCTACAAACATTTTGTCCCTTGCTTTTTGATTTGTATGGATTCCTAAAAATTCCTTAGCCCAATCAAAGCCCAATCTTCATCATTTTTGCGTTCTAGTTCCACTACACAGCCTTTGCGAATCTTGAGATTGAGCTCTCCTTTAGCGCAGATTCTTTTGACAAACTCGCTAATTGTCGGTTCATGTCCAACAATCACGAGGGTTTGCCAATCCTCTTCAATCTCATCTTTATGCTTATCATAGCCGTTGATTCCGACTTCAGGATTGAGGTGGGGGCTTAGGAAAAAGGTGCTGTGTTCTTGGAGTTTTGCGATGTATTTAGCCGTATCACAAGCGCGCAAAGCTAGAGATGAGACGATAGCATTGATTTTGGGATAGCGTTTGTGGAGGTATTTTGCGATTTTTTTAGCTTGTTTTTTACCTTTTTTAGTTAGCGGACGCTTCAAATCATCTTCGCCAACCCACTTTTCCCTATCTTCTGCCTTTGCATGCCGCACCAAAACCAGTCGCATAATTCCCTCCTAGCTGATTTTTTCAATCATTTTAATCACAAGTGCCGCACTCTGTTTAGCTGAATGCTCCAAAAATTCTTCATAGCTTACAAGCGCTTCATCACTGGCATTATCAGAAATCGCCCGAATCACACAAAGAGGTGTGTTGAGATTATGGCAAACCACTGCCACACTTGCCCCCTCCATTTCAATGGCATCAGCGTTAAATTCCTTTTTTATCCATTCTTTTCTTTCTTTGCTGCTGACAAACTGGTCGCCTGTGGCGATGATTCCTTGGTGAATCTTGATGCCCGTTTCTAGGGCGACTTCTTTTGCAAGCTGGTTGAGTTTCTCATCAGTTTGTGTGAAAATTTTACCTTCTGAAAAATAGCCAAAAGGATGTCCAAAAATCGTAATATCCACATCGTGTTGGCAGAGTTTCTCGCCAATGACTAAATCGCCGATTTTGTAGTTTGGGTTGATTCCACCTGCTACTCCATTAAAAATCATTTTTTCACAACCAAAATGCAAAATCATTGTTGCAGCACTAAGACTAGAATGCACCTTGCCAATGCGGCTACAAGCGATGATGAGGGTTTTATCTCCAAGTGAGACTTGATAAAAGGTATTGCCCCCAAAGGTAAGGGTTTCATAGGATTTGTAATATTCTAAAAGCGGGGAGATTTCCTCTTGCATTGCACCTAAGATTCCAAGTGTCATATTAGTCCTTTTGTAAGAAATTTTGGATTTCATCATAAGTTTGCAAAGAAAGTGTTTCTTTTGCGCTCAAACGTTTATTTAAGCCTTTTAAGACATTTCCACCGCATTCAATGAAGATCTCTGTTTGTGAATCATTTTTCCTAATGGACTGCTTATAAAGCACGGGAAAGATGAGCTGCTTGGATAGCAATTCTAGGGCTTGTGCTTTAGTGTTATAAGCGTGTGCAGTAACGTTAGAGATAATAGGGAAGGCAAAGAATTCTTGCAAAGATTCTTCTAAAAGGGCTTCAAACTCGCCACACATACCCTCTAAAATCGGACAATGGCTTGCCACGGACATAGGCAACATTAAAGCGCGTTTTGCCCCAAGCCCCTTTAGCTCCACTTCAAGCGTGGATAAGTCTTCTCTGCTGCCGGCTAATACCATTTGCCCATCGGCATTATAGTTTGCGCACCACACTTTTAAGCCTACATTGCGCTTTTTCTCGCAAAGCTCCTCTAAGATAGAATCTTCTAAGCCCAAAACGACCATCATGCCAGCTTGCATTCCTGCTTGTTGCTTTTTGCATGATTCTTCCATTAAGATTCCGCGTTGGCTCACTAGTTTTAAAGCAACTTCAAAATCTAAAGTCTCACTCGCACAAAGTGCGCTAAACTCGCCTAAAGAATGCCCTAGTCCAAGAGAAATTTCTCCATTAATCTTGGGTTTAATGAGATGAAAAACGCTATAGCTTACAAGCAGAATCGCAGGTTGCGTATAATGTGTGAGATTGAGTTTGTCATTTTCTTCAAAACAGAGTTTTTGCATGTCTTCTCTTAAAATCTCGCTAGCCTTTTCAAAAAGTTCTCTGACTTCTTGGCTGTTTTCAAATAGGCTTTTTCCCATTCCTATGCTTTGACAACCCTGCCCGGGGAAGATAACGGCTTTATTCATTGTGTTCCTTTACATGCTTTTTTTAGCTTTGATTCCAAGCAAATCTAATCCAGCATTTAGCGATTGTGCGACAATGCTTAACACGCTTAAAATTTGCTTTTCATTAGGGGTGTTGAGGATTTTTTCCTCGTTATAGAATCGGTGGAATTCACTAGAGAGGGTGCGTAAATACTCCACGACTTTTTGGGGATTGCGTTGTAGAAACGAATCTTCAAGCGTTTTTTGGAGATTGAGTGCTAAGACAAGCAAATCTCGTAAGGATTCGCTTAGATTGCTAAAGTCTTTTTGCAAAGATTCTAAGGTGTGGTTAGATTTTGCAAAAAGGGTGTGAATTCGTGCATGCGCGTAATTGATATAATACACGGGATTAGAAGAATCTTGCTTTTTTAAATCTTCTATATCAAATTCCAAATGTGTATCGGCACGTTTGCTTAAAAAAATCAAACGTAATGCGTCCGCTCCCACATCTTCTATCACTTCTTTCATGAGGATAAAATTCCCTGCTCGTTTGCTCATTTTGTAGGCTTCCCCACCCTTTAATAGTGCGACCATTTGGGAGAGGAGGACTTCTAGCTTTCCACTATCATAACCCAAAAACTCCACTGCAGCTTTTACTCTTGGGATATATCCGTGGTGGTCAGCACCCCAAATGTTGATGTATCTATCAAAGTTGCGTTCCAATTTGTTTTTGTGGTAGATAATATCGCCTGCTAGATAAGTTGGCTCACCATTTTCGCGCATGATGACGCGATCTTTTTCATCGCCAAATTCAGTGGATTTAAGCCAGAGTTTGCCCTCTTGCTCGTAGATTCCATGGTGTGATTCTAGGGATTTTAACGTGTTATCCCATTGCTTATATAGCTCTTTTTCGCTCACAAAACTATCAAAGAAAATCCCGGCTTCAGCGAGGTTGCTTTTGATTTCCTCTAGTATTTTGTCTTTACCAAAAAGACTTAGCTGTTGGATTGATTCTTCACTTTTAAAATAATCTAGTCCAAAGGTTTCTTTAGCCTCTTTTGCTAAATCTAAAATGTATTCGCCCTTATAGCACCCATCAGGCAAATCATAAGAATCGCCAAAAAACAAGTGTCTTATGGCATGATAAATGGATTTGCCTAAGTTTTGAATCTGCACTCCTGCGTCATTGATGTAATATTCTGTTGTGATAGAGTAGCCCAAATACCGCCCAATTTTACACAAACTATCACCCAGAATCGCTCCCCTTGCATGTCCGATATGCAAAGGTCCTGTGGGGTTAGCGCTCACATATTCTAGGAGGATTTTTTCACCATTTTGAGGTTTTTTAGCAAGGAAGTCTTGTGTGCATTGCCCCAAAAATGAATCACTTAAAAAGAAATTCACATAGCCACCAACGACATTGAGACTAGAAATTGCCTCTAGCTTTCTAAGCTTCTTAGCAAAGTCTTGCGCTATGTCTTGTGGGGATTTTTTGAGGGTTTTTGTAAAGCTGAAAGTTGGCAATGCAAAATGTCCGAACTTCTTATCGCGAGGCTGTTCTAAAACGCTTGTGATTCCAAGCGTTTCATCAACAATTTTCTTGATTTTATGATACATTGTTAGGCTTTTGTGGTTTCGTTATTGTTGGTGTGTGCGGTGGTTTCTTTGAGGGTAGAATCATTTTGAATTTTGTCTTGTTTGCCTTCTGTGGTGTGGAGATTGCTATTCTCATCTTCTTCTTTAATGGCTTTTTTGAAGTTTTTGATTCCTGACCCTAGCCCTTTTGCTAATTCTGGAATCTTTTTTGCTCCAAATAGTAAGACGATGATTAATAAAACAATTAGCCAATGACTCCAGCTTGAAAATCCCATCTTTAAATCCTTATTTCAAAAATAAAATGATTTTTGATTATAGCATATTTCAACTTGCATAAAAAATATTTTGCAAACTTGCTCTAAAAAACTCTTTGAAATCACCCATTTTGTCACGTGAAATTGCATTTTCTATGCCCTCTTCTATCGTGGTTTGGAAAGTGATTCTGCCCTTTTTAAGTAAAATAATGTCTTGACATAGTTGTAAAATAATCCGTAAATCATGGGAAATTACAATGAGGGTGAGGGCAAAATCGCACTGGATTTTTTTGAGATTATCAAGCATTTGGGCTTGCAAATGCACATCAAGGCTTGAGAAGGCTTCATCTAAAATCAGAATCTTGGGCTTTAAAGCTATGGCACGTGCAATGGCGATTCGCTGCTGCTCCCCACCGCTAAAATGAGAACTTTTTTTGTCAAGCATTAGCGGATTTATCCCTACAAATTTCGCTAATTCTTCGCTTTGTTGCGTTTTGTTTGTAATGAGATTATAATTGGCTAACCCTTCTAAAAGGCATTCCCTTGCACTCCACCTAGGGTTTAGGGAGCTTTGTGGGTCTTGGAAGATTCCTTGGATATTTTGGCGGATTTTTTTGTCTTTGCCTTGAAAATATTTTTCTCCCATTACCATAATCTCGCCACTCTTTGCCCTCTCTAATCCAAGCAAGATTCGCACAAGGCTTGATTTGCCCGCACCATTTTCACCCAAAATCCCTAAATTCCTGCCTTGAGTGAGAGAAAAATTAAGGTTTTCTAAGATCATTTGTTCTTTGTTAGATGAGAAAAAATTCCCCTTTTTGTAGCTTTGTGTGAGGTTTTTAACTTCAAGCAATTTTTCCACGGAAGTCTCCCCAAGGCGTGTTTAAAAGCCTTTGATTTTCACTCAGTAACTTTCGCATTTTTGGGTGTTGTGGATGGGTTAAGATTTGATTCTTGCTGCCCTCTTCGATGATTCTGCCTTCGTGTAGCACGATGATTTCCTCTGCCATTTTGGAGGCTAAAAACAAATCATGCGTGATGAAAAGTAGCCCAAACCTCATTTTTTGCTGCAAAGTAAGCAAGAGATTAGAGATTTGGTGCACACCTAGGCAGTCTAAATCGCTTGTCATCTCATCGGCGATAATAAAGCTAGGGCGAATGCAAGTGCTAAGGGCAATCATCGCTCTTTGAAGCATTCCGCCACTGAGTTCAAAAGGATAAGAGTCTAAAATTTCTAAAGAAAGACCCACTTCCTCTAGTCCCCAAGAATTTTCTTTGAGCGATTGCAAATTGTTGGCTTTGAGTGTCTCTAAAAAATGTTGCCTTAAAGTAAAAATGGAATCAAAGCAGCTTGCAGGGTTTTGCAAAATCACTCCAAATTTCTCATCGCTTTTTATTTTTCCAAAAGTTATGAAATCTTTCCCTAAAAGCCCCAAAATAGCCCTTGCTAAAAGGCTTTTGCCACTGCCACTTTCGCCCAGAAGAGCGATTCTTTGATGTCCTTTTAGGGTAAGATTTAAGTCGTGTAAAATCTGTCTTTTTTGGATAAAAAGATTGAAGTCTTGGATTCTTATCATTTGCTCCCCATTTTGATAGAATATTTATCCCTCAAGGCTTCTCCTAGCGTGTTAAAAATTGCTACAGAGATAAAAATGCAAATTCCCGGATAAAGCATTAAAAGCGGGTGTTCCATAATGTAGGGTGCAAAATCTTGAATCATCGCGCCCCATTCTGGCAAGGGGGCTTGCACGCCAAACCCTAGAAATGAAAGCCCTGAAATATGCAGCAGCATGTGTCCAAAATCAAGGGTGATTAGAATAATCATCTGCACAAAAACCGCAGGTAAAATGTGTCGCGTGATGATTTTAAAATCGCTTCCACCAAGCATTTTTGCAGCTTGAATGTGGTTTTGGGTTTTAATCTCAAGTGTGATACTCCGAATCATTCTAGCATACCACGCCCAGTGTGTTAGCACGATAGCTAAGATGACAT